>CAJXKX010000045.1 GCA_913055965.1 uncultured Roseovarius sp. | reverse complement strand
CTACCTGTCTTGAAAGGTCATGGTCGGGCAAGGCCGGCTTTTCGGCGCGGCAGCGGTCCCGCGCAAGCGGGCAGCGCCCTGCAAAATCACAGCCCTTCGGCCGGTTCAGCAGGCTCGGCACCTCGCCCGAGATCGACACATGCGTGCGGCGGCGGTCGGGGTCGGGCTGCGGCACCCCCTCAACCAGCGCGCGGGTGTAGGGATGCACGGGGCGCGCGAACACCTCCGCCGTGGGCCCCTCCTCGACGATGCGGCCCAGATACATGATCGCCAGCCGGTCGGCGATGTGGCGCACCACCGGCAGGTTGTGGGTGATGATCAGATAGCCCAGCCCGTGCTCGGCCTGAAGATCGGCCATCAGGTTGAGAATCTCGCCCTGCACCGACACGTCGAGCCCCGCCGTGGGCTCGTCCGCGATGATCAGCCTGGGGTTCAGCGCCAGCGCGCGCGCCACGCCCACCCGTCGCGCCTGCCCGCCCGACAGCTCATGCGGATAGCGCGACAGGAACGGCTTGGGCAGGCGCACCATCTCGGCCAGCCGCTCGGCCTCGGCGTCGAGGTCCACCCCGCCGATGCCGTGAATCTGGAACGGCTCGGTGATCAGCGCGCGCACCGATTTGCGCGGGGAAAGCGAGCCAACCGGGTCCTGAAACATCATGGCCATGTCGCGGCGCAGCGGCTTGAACCGGGCCTCGGGCATGTTGCGGATGTCGCGCCCCTCGAAGCGCACGCGGCCCGCCTGAGACGGCACGAGGTTGAGCACCGTGCGCCCCAGCGTCGTCTTGCCGGAGCCGCTCTCGCCGACCAGCCCCACGGTTTCACCGGGGGCGACCGAGAGGCTCACGTCGAGTACGGCATCGACATGCCGCGTCTTGATCCCCCTCAGCCGCGCGCGCAGCAGCCCCACGGTCTCGAACTGCACGTTCAGATTCGACACCTCAAGCAAGGGCGCGTCGCTCCTGACGCGGGCGGGCTTGCTCACGCTGGTCTTACCCTGCCCCACGGTCATCACATCGAGCGGCGGCGGCCAGCTTGGGTCGTGATGCGGCCCGCCCAGCAGGTGACAGCGCGCAAGCGCCATCCCGCCCCGCGCGACATCCGGGGGCCGGGCGTCACGACAGACCGGCATCGCGCGCTGACAGCGCGGCGCATAGATGCAGCCCGAACTCGGCTTGGTGAGGTCCGGAATATCGCCGGGAATGACCGGCAGCTTGCGCGAGACGTCGTCGATGCGCGCCGGGTCGCATTCCAGCAGCGCACGGGTATAGGGATGCCGCGCGTTGTGGAAAATCTCGCGCACCTCGCCCGCCTCGACCACCTCGCCCGCATACATCACAACCACGTCGTCGCAAAGTTCAGCGATCAGGCCGAGATTGTGCGAGACCACCACGACGGTCGCCTCAAGCTCCTTTTGCAGGTCCTGCAACAGATGGATGATCTGCGCCTCCATGGTGACGTCGAGCGCGGTGGTGGGCTCGTCCGCCAGCAGCAGTTGCGGCCCGGTGAGCAGCGCCATCGCGATGCCCGCGCGCTGCCGCATGCCGCCCGAGAAATGGTGCGGATACTGGTCGATGCGCTTGTCGGGATCGGGGATGCCCACCTTGCCCAGCATCTCGACCGCCATGCGCCGCTTCTCGGCGGCAGAAGCGTCGGGCCGCCGGTAGAGGATGTCGCGCATCTGCCGACCATAAGTCAGCACAGGGATCTGACTGGTCATCGGGTCCTGGAACACCACCGAAATCTCTTCGCCCCGGATGGCCCGCAACTGCGCCTCATCGGCATGCAGCAGGTCGCGCGCGCCAAAGCGGACCTCGCCGCCCATCACTTCGGCGTTCCCGGCCAGAAGGCCCAGCAGCGCCCAGAGAACGGTCGATTTGCCCGACCCGCTCTCGCCCACGATGCCTATGATGCGGCCCTTGCGGATCGGGAAGGTGATGTCGCGCAGCGCCTTCACCCGCCCGCGCGGCGTGCGGAAATCGACCGACAGGTTGCGGATGTCGAGCAGGGTTTCAGGCGTCTCGGGCATGTCTCTTGGCATGTCAGCGTCCTTTTCCCATGCGCGGATCGAAAATGTCGCGCAGCGCCTCGCCGAGAAAGGTGAACCCCAGCGTCGTCAGGATCAGCGGGATACCCCCCGCGATCACCATCCAGGGCGCGTCGCGGATCACCAGATAGCCCTCGTTGAGGATCGTGCCCCAGCTTGCCGTGGGCGGCAGCACGCCAAGCCCCAGAAAGCTCAGCCCCGCCTCGATCGTGACCACCACCGGCACATCCATCGCCGCCAGGATCAGCAGCGGCCCGATCACGTTGGGCATGACATGATGCAGCAGCGTGCGCGTCATGCTGGCCCCGAGCGAGCGTTCGGCGAGGATGAAATCGGTGTTGCGCAGGGTCAGCGTCGCGGTGCGCGCGACGCGGGCATATTGCGGGATCGAGGTGACGATGACGATGGCCAGAACCATGCCGAGGCTGGGCCCCGTCAGCGCCACCGTGGCCAGCGCCAGCACGATGGTCGGGAACGAACGCACGGTGTCGAACAGAAGCAGCAGCAGGCTGTCGAGCCAGCGCGGCCCGAACCCGGCGATCATGCCCAGGATCAGCCCGACGACCAGCGCCACCGACACGCCGATGGCCGCGATCTTGAGCGCCACGCGCCCGCCGTAGAGGATGCGCGACAGCGTATCGCGTCCCAGTTGGTCGGTGCCTGCAAGGTGCTCCCAGGTCGGGCCCGACAGGCGCGACGGCACATCCAGCGCGTTGGGATCATAGGGCGCGATCCAGGGCGCGAAGATCGCGCTGGCAAAGAACAGCGTGACCAGGATCAGCCCGGTCAGCCCCTGCCAGTTGGTCAGGAACAGGCGCAGCTTTTCGCGGCGCTCGCGGGCGGCGGACTCGCGGATATCGGCATCCATCACATGATCGGGAAGGCCCGATGCATCGACCGCCGGGATACCGGTTTCGGGTTCAGAGCGATTCTCGGACACGGGGATCAAACCAGGCTATGAGGATGTCGGAAAACAGGACCACGAGGATATAGAGGCCGGTGGCCACCAGAACCGCGCCCTGCACGATAGGGAAATTGCGCGCCATCACGGCATCGAAGATCAGCTTGCCGATGCCGGGCCGGGCAAAGATGATCTCCGCGAAGACCGCCGAGGAGATCATGCCGCCAAAGCCCATGCCGATCAGGGTGATGGTGGGCAGAATGGCCACCCGCAGCGCATAGCCGAACACCACCTGCCGCGGATGCAGGCCAAAGGCGCGCGCCGAGCGGATATAGGTCTCGCCCATCACCTCCAGCATCGAGGCGCGCACCATCCGCGCCAGATACCCCACCCAGCTCAGCCCGATGGCAAAGGCGGGCAGGATCAGGTGCGTCAGTTGATCGGCGGTATCGCCCGGCTCGCCCGCGCCGATGGCCGGAAGCCAGCGCAGATGCACGGCAAAGATCAAAAGCGCCCAGATCGACACCAGAAAGGACGGCACCGCGATGGTGCCCACCGACAGCACGCCGGTCACCCGGTCGAGCCAGCTGTTGGGCCGCACCGCCGCGAGACAGCCCAGCGGAATACCCAGCAGCATCGCCCAACTCATCCCCGCGCCGACCAGCGCGAGGGTAAAGCCGATACGCTCCATGATGATCGCGGTTACCGGCCGGTTCGAGAACACGTCAAGCCCGAGATCGCCGGTCAGCGCATTGCCGATATAGATGGCGAATTGCCGCCAGACCGGCTCGTCGAGATGCATCTTCGCGGCATAGCGCGCGATCGCCTCGGGCGTGGCGCGCGGGCCAAGGGCAATCGTCGCCGGATCGCCGGGTATGAGATGCAAGAGCGAGAACAGAACCAGCACGACGAGGCCGATCACCACCGCCGACAGGCCAAGCCGCTTTATCAGGTAGTAGAGCACCGGCGATCTCCTGCGCCTCGGGGCTTGCGGGGCCAGCCCGGTCGCAAAGCGCGACGCGGGCCGGCCTTACGGTCACGCCTTGCTGAAACGACGATAGTTCAGCTCGCCCGAGGGCGCGGCGTTGATCGTGATCGTGTCATGATGGGCGTAGGATTCGGGTTCATGGTTGATCCAGACATACGCGCCCGTATTCTCCATGATTTCCTGCATCCGCAGATAGATCTCGCGGCGCTTGCCCTCGTCCGTCTCGGCGATGCCTTCATTGTATAGACGGTCGTATTCCTCGTCCGTCCAGCGCTCCCAGTTCCAGATGCCGACCTGGCTGGAGACGAACCATTGCGTCGCCTCATAGGGGTCGGGCGTGGTGCCGAAGCGCATGATCCACATCTCCAGCTCCTGCCAGGTGTCGCCCTTGCTCTCCTGGCCCATTTCCCAGAACGGTCCGCTATCCACCGGCAGCACCTTCACGGTGATGCCCACCGCGGCCAGATTGGCCTGGATGATCTGCGCCGCCAGCATCCGCTCCTGATTGTTGAGCGTGCGCAGCGTCAGTTCCAGCCCCGAGACGCCCGCCTCGTCGAGCAGCGCGCGCGCCTTGGCCGGATCGTAGCTGTAGCCGCTCTCGTGGCGCTGGCCCAGAAGGCCCGGACAGATGATGCCATGCGACTTGGTGGTCGTGCCGGAATAGGCCCCGGCGAGGATCGTATCCACATCGACCGCGTGCTGAATCGCGCGGCGTACCCGGATATCCTGCAACTTGGGATGTTCGGTGTTCATGCCCATCCACATGTATTGCAGCTCGCCCGCCGTGGTGACGGCGGTGTCCGCGGGCATCTCCTTGATATAGCGCGCCAGGGTGTCCGACCCCAGTTCGGTGCAGTCGAGCTCGCCCGCGTCATAGGCCAGTTCCGCCGCCTTGACCTCGGTAATCACGTTGCATTCCACCCGCTCGAAGCCCGGCGCGGGGCCGGTCCATTCCGGGTTCAGTTCGAACACCGCGCGCTGACCGGGCGTGGCCTTGTAGGTGTAGGGCCCGCAGATCGCCGGGAAATCCACCGTGAAGGTGCCGCCCGCATCCTTGACCGCCTGCTCGCAGACGATGGCGCCGGGTCCATGGCACAGCGTGACCATCTGGAACGGCGCGAACGGCTTGTTGAGCACGATCGTGCCGGTCAGGTCGCCGGTGACCTCGACATGATCGAGCGCGTCGAAATAGCCCGACCAGTCGCTTTCCTTCATCCGCTCGAAGGAGAACTTGACGTCCGACGCCTTTAGCATGCCATAGCCGTTCGACCACATCAGACCGTCGGTCAGCTCGAAATCGATATGCGTCGGATCGCGCTGTTCGAGCTTGGTCACGTAATAGGTCGGCCGCCAGGTGAAGGTGCCGCCCTCCTGCACATATTCGGCGAGGAACGGCAGGCATTGCTTTTGCGCCTCCACCTCGGTGCCGCCCACCATGTAGCCCGGATCGAGCACGTTGTTGTCGCCGTCGATACGCAGGCGCAGCGTGCCGCCGCCCTGCGCAAAGCCAGCCGTCGGCCAGCCCGGCATAAGGCCCATCGCCCCGATCGCGGCGGTGGTCCCCAGAAAGGTCCGGCGTGTCGTTGTTGTCCGTTTCATTTCAATGTTCTCCCTGTTTGACGTCTTCTGATGTCTGCGCAGATGATGCCACGCACAGCCGCCTCGGCATATTTCGCACAGATTCGCGAAGTGACGCTTTTCTCGCGAATATCCGCTCACAAATGATCCCGTGCGATCCGCTCCTCCCAGCGTTTCTCGACGATCAGGTCGTCACCTTCCCAGGCACGCAACTCGGCGGTGATGATGAAGTCGTCCGCGTCGCCGCGCAGCGTGGTGCTGGTCTCCGACCGCACCGACCAGTCGCCCCGGCTCAGCCCGTATTGCCAGCGCGTGCACCCCCAGGCCGTGGTCGCGTCATCGGGCGTCACGCCATAGGTCTCGTAGCCCTGCGTGTGCATCGTGATGTCGTTCTCAAGCAGTCGCGTCACGCCGCCGCCATCGGCGATCTCCATCCGCACCTCGCCATGCGCCGCGTCCTCGACGATGCGGAACCATGTCTCGGGATCGGCGATCTGCTCGGTCGGCGGCGGCGGCCCGGCGACAGGCGCGTCGAACGGGGCCAGCGTGTCGTCCAGCGCGGCGGGCGCGCGCAGCGGCAGTTCCAGCGCGCTGCCCTCGGTGTGGACGCTCAGCGTGACCGGCTCCGGCGCGGGCCAGATCATCGGAAAATAGCTGCTCGACAGTGCCAGCCGCAACCGGTGCCCCGCAGGCAGCGATTGCGCGACATGCTTCATAGGGATGGTCACATCACAAACCTTGCCCGGCTCCAGCGGTTCGGGGCTTTCATGACCATCGCGATGCGTCAGGTTGAACACACCGAAGGACAGCCGCGTCGCCCGCCCATCGGGATGCACATCCACCAGCCGCGCGGCCACCTGCGCCACCGGGCGGTCGGCACTCAGGCGCAGATGCAGATTGGCATCCCCGGCAAAGGCCAGCCCGCCCTCGGGGATGTCGATCTCGAAGCACAGGCTGCCGCCATCCTCGCGCCGCTGATCCACCGGCGCATCGCCCGGCGTGCCGTAGCCGCACCACTTGCCCGAGGCCATCCCGACATCGCCGGGACTGCGATGGCGCAACACCGCACCGCCCTCCGGTCGCTCGCGGCTCAGCCCGCCATCCGGGGTGAGGTGAAAGAGGGTGCGCGCGATCTGCGGCGAGGGCCAGGACGGCTCGGCGATCCAGCGGCCCGGACGGGTCTCGTAATGGCCCTCGGGCGGCACGCTGTCCTGCATGTAGAGGCGCAGCATCGGCTCTTGCATGATGCCCGTTTCCCGCCCCTTGAGCCAGTGATCCCACCAGCGCAGTTCCTCCTGCAGGAATCCGATCGCGGGCCCCGGCTCGCCCAGATGCGGATAGCGATGCGCCCAGGGACCGACGAGGCCCTTTTTCGGGCCCTGCAGATTTTCCATCAGGCGAAACACCGTGCGGCAATAGCCATCCGCCCAGCCGGAAATCGCGTAGACCGGCACCTGAACCCGCGACCAGTCCTCGCAGATCGAGCCATGCCGCCAGAACTCGTCACGCCGCTGATGCTCCAGCCAGTTTTTCAGCCACAGCCCGCTGCCCTCCAACCGCTCGAGCCACATGTCGCGCCATTTGTCGCCCACATTGGCGGGGTCGGGCGGCAGCGTGTTGCGACCGAACATGATCGAGGCCCAGCTCAGCTGCTCGCCCAGCAGACAACCGCCCATGTAGTGGATATCGTCGGCATAGCGGTCATCGGTGGAACACAGCGTCACCACCGCCCGAAGCGCGGGCGGCTGCAGCGCGGCGATCTGCAAGCCGTTGAATCCGCCCCAGGAAATGCCGATCATGCCGACCTTGCCATCGCACCAGGGCTGCGCGGCGATCCAGGCGATGGCGTCGCAGCCGTCCTGCAATTCCTGCGGCAGATACTCGTCGAGCATCAGCCCCTCGGAATCCCCCGCCCCGCGCAGGTCGAGCCGGATCACGGCGTAGCCATGCCCGGCAAGATACGGCTGCATCGAGGCATCGCGCGCGGTGGTGAAATCGTTCTTGCGATAGGGCAGGTATTCGAGGATCGCGGGCACCGGCGCGTCCTCGGCCCCCTCGGGCATCCAGATCCGCGCGGCCAGCCTGCAGCCATCGGGCATCGGGATCTCGGTATGGACGATTTCCCGCACCGGGTGTGGAAAGCGGTCTACGTGTTGCATGCTTTTTCCCCTCGGTCTGCAGGCCCGGTCGCAGGCCGCGCCGCCGCCGAGACTACGGGTCCGGGGCTCGCATGCAATTTCGCGCCCATTCGCGGATTGACGCGGGGATGGCGTCATACTACGCACTTTCCATGTCCGATGACCTGCACCGCAACCTGTCGCTCGTCTGCGGCTATTTCCCCTCGATCGCCGAGGTGTGCCGCAAGCTCGGGATCAACCGTCAGCAATTCAACAAGTATCTCGCCGGCAGCGCCCGCCCCTCGCGCCACAACATGCGGCGCATCTGCGATTTCTTCGGCGTCTCCGAGGCGGAATTGCTGATGGAGGCGGGGCAGTTCGAAGAGATCATCGCGCTGCGGCGCAAGCCGGTTCAGCAGGAGGAACTGAGCAGGCCGCTGCGTCACCTCGACCGGCTCTATCAGCGCAGCCAGAGCCTCGAGAAATATCTCGGCTACTACTTCCGCTATTTCTATTCCTTCGGCAATCCCGGCCGCGTGATCCGCTCGCTGGCGCTGATCTATCGCGAGGACGGCAAGCATTACTGGAAGAACATCGAGGTGCTGCGCGATCCCGTCACGGGCCGCTCGGCGGGGCTCAACAAGTACGAGGGGGTTCTGTTCTACCTCGCGGACCGCATCTACATCATGGAATACGAATCGGTCGAGATGAACACGATCACGCAGGCGACGCTCTATCCCAGCCATCGCAGCAGGCTCGACACGCTGCTCGGCATCCAGACCGGAGGGCCGACGCGGCGCGGGCGCAAGCCGGGGGCGTCGAAGGTCGCGCTGGAATATCTCGGGCGCGACATCGACGTGCGCGCGGCGCTGAAACGGACCGGCCTGTTCGACCCGCAGGATGGCCTGATCCGGCCCGAAATCCTCAAGCTGATCGAGAACCGGATCGAGCCCGGGGCGTTCGTGCTCGACGTGGACGAGCCCTGAGGCACGCCCCCTGTCCGCGCAGCGCGCTCAATGCCGCGATGCGCCCCGGTCGCCGGGGCGGCGTCCGGCCTCGTCGATGAGGCCGCGCACCCAGCGCGCGGCGGCCCATGTCGCGGGCAGCCCCAGCGGGACCGACAGGACGAGCGCCACCAGCGGCGGCATGGCGGGCACACCCACGGCCTGCAGCATCAGGAACAGCAGGAACAGGTTGATCGCCACCGCCCCGGTCGCGAACGGATAGAGCCACAGGCACAGGCGGAGAAACCCGGACCGGCTGTGCAGGGTCATGGGGCGATCCTTTCGCGCGCGTCCCCGCCCGCGCGGGCCGCGCCGCCTCTGCCCTCCTCGTGCCGGGCAAGCCGCGCGCCGGTCTGCTTGAAGCAGCGCAGCGAGTAAAGGACCTGATACCCCGCGCCCGCGAGCGCGGGCAGCGCGCGGGCACCGTCGAGGATGGCCTGCGCCTCGGGGCGGCTGCGCGCGTGGATCATGCAGAACAGCCCGTAGGGCCAGACACCCGGCACGGTGCGGCGCTGGTAGCACAGGGTGACGCCGGGATGCCGGGTAAGCGCCGCCCCGGCCTCGGGCATCCGCGCCTCGGGCAGATCGAAGGCCACCATCGCGTTCGAGGTCCAGCCCAGCGCGCGGTGGCGCACGATCACCCCCAGCCGGGTGAGGATGCCCGCGCGCAGCAGCGTGGCGATCCGGGCGATGACCCGGCCCTCCTCCATGTCCAGATCGCGGGCCAGCGCCGCGTAGGGCGCGGGGCACAGGTCCAGCCCCTGCGACAGGGCCTGAAGGAGCGGGCGGTCGGCCTCGGTCAGCGCGCCGAGATCGGGCGCGGCGGCGATGCCCAGGGCGTGGCGTGGCCCGTCGAGCCGGAATCCCAGATCGATGTTGAAGGCGCGCACCAGCGGCAGGTCGAGCACCCGCAGCCCGCTCTGCCGCGCGATCCGGTCGAGCGTGGCCGACAGATCGGCGCGGCTGGCGGCGGTGGCGACGAACCACAGGTTCCAGCGGTTCTCGCGGTGATAGGAATGGTTCACGCCCGGCTCGCGCCCCACGATCCCCGCCACCTGCTCGAGCCGCCCCGGCGGCACCGCGAGCGCGACCCGCGGCATGGGGTCGTTCGGCCGGTTGAGCGGCATGGAGGCGACCGAGGTGCCCGCGACGACGACGGTGAGCTCGTCTTCGAGCAGTACTGGTCCAGCTACAT
>CAJXKX010000044.1 GCA_913055965.1 uncultured Roseovarius sp. | reverse complement strand
TCGCCGCGGCGCTCGACGGCCCCGCACCCGCGCGGCTGCTCGATCTCGGGACGGGGAGCGGCTGCATCGCGGTGACGCTGCTGGCGGAATGGCCCGGCGCGCGCGGCGTGGCGACCGACATCTCGGACGCGGCGCTGGCGGTGGCGGCCGGCAACGCGGGCCGGCACGGGGTGGCGGCGCGGCTCGACCTCGTGCGCGCCGACTGGTTCGACGGCGTGACCGGGCGCTTCGACCTGATCGTGTCGAACCCGCCCTACATCGCCCTGTCCGAGATGCCGGGGCTCGCGCCCGAGGTGCGCGACCACGACCCGCGCGGCGCGCTCAGCGACGGGGCTGACGGGCTCGGGGCCTATCGCGCGATCGCCCGCGGGATGGCCGCGCATCTCGCCCCCGGCGGGCGCGTGCTGGCCGAGACCGGCGCGGCGCAGGGGCCGCAGGTCGCGGCGCTGTTCGCGCAGGCGGGGCTGGCAGAGGTGCGAATCCTGCCCGATCTCGACGGGCGCGACCGGGTGGTCGGCGGGCGGTATGCCGCCGAAACGCCCCCATAGCGGGAAATTCGCCGCATTCGCCGCGCAATCGCGTGGTTTTCGCTTGTAAGGCCCGCATCGCCGTGGTTAGACAGGGTATCGCTCAGATGGACCCCTCTCCGGGTGTCTCGGGCGGTATCAAGCCAAGACATGTCCGATCCGGGATCAAGAGGCGCATGGGGCGCCGGTCGGATCAAGCGGCACTCAGACCACAAGGCTGGACTGCAAGCACATGAGATCATCCAAGTCACGTTCGCGCAACAAGTCGAACCGCAACCGGTCCGTCGGCAATGTCGTCAACCGGGTGTTCGACAGTTCCGGCCCCGAGGGCAAGGTGCGCGGCACGCCGCAGCAGATCATCGACAAGTACAGCCAGCTTGCCCGCGACGCGCAACTCGGCAACGACCGGGTGGCGTTCGAGAATTTCCAGCAGCATGCCGAGCATTACCAGCGCATGCTGAACGAGGCGCAGCGCGAGCAGGAGGCGCGGCGCGAAGAGCACGAGCGCCAGAACCGCGACCGCCAGTCCGAGCGTGACCGCGACCGTGACCGCGGCCAGCGCGAGGGTGGCGCGCGGCAGGGCGACGACCAGCCGTCCGATCCGGGCCGCAGCCCGCAGCCCGACATCATCGATCCCGCGGCCGAGGATGACAGCAACCTCGTCGAGACGCCGGAGGCGCGCGGCGAGGCACGGGGCGAAGGGGCCACCGCGCCGCGCAAACCCGCCCGCAAGCCGCGCAGCCGCAAGCCCGCCAAGACCGGCGGCGAGGGCGGCGGCGACGGCGGTGAGACCGGTGCCGACACGCCGCCGAGAAGCAGGGCGAAGAGCAAGGGCAAGGGCGACGGCAACGGCAACGGTAACGGCTCTTCCGGGGGCGGTGCCGCCGACGGCACGGGCGGCCCGGACCTCTCTGCCGGTCCGGCAGAGGCCGCCGAATAGCCGCGCCGCGCGCAATTTTCCCGAATGACAGAGCCCGCCCCTTCCCCGGCATCGCCGCCCGCCTTCGTGCTGGTGCGCCCGCAGATGGGCGAGAATATCGGTGCATCGGCGCGGGCGATGTGGAATTTCGGCCTCGACCGCATGCGGCTCGTCGCGCCGCGCGACGGCTGGCCCAACCCGGCCGCGGTGGCGATGGCCAGCGGTGCGGGGCGTCTGCTCGATCATGCCGGTCTCTTCGATGACGTGGCCGCCGCGGTGGGCGATTGCAGCTACGTGATGGCGACCACCGCGCGGGCGCGCGGCCTGACCAAGCCGGTGCTGAGCCCCGAAAAGGCGATGCGCGAGGCCGCGCGGCGCGCCGCGCGCGGCGAGCGCGTGGCGATGCTCTTCGGCCCCGAACGCGCGGGGCTGGAGAATGACGACGTGGCCCGCGCCAATGCGCTGGTGAGCGTGCCGGTGAACCCCGAATTTCCCTCGCTCAACCTCGCGCAATGCGTGCTCCTGTGCGCCTATGAATGGCGGCGCGCCACCCACGAGGTGGTGCCCGAGCGCGTGGACATGGCCGGTGCCGACTGGGCCGAGGCCGCCGAGATCGAGCGGCTGGCCGAACATTACGAGGAGCGGCTGGAGGCCGCGGGCTTCTTCTTTCCCGAGCACAAGGCGGCACGGATGCGCCTCAGCCTGCGCAACATGTGGAGCCGGATGCCGCTCACCGGCGCGGATGTGCGGATGCTGCACGGGATCATGCGGCAGATGGTCCGCTGGGCGGGCCGCGGTTGAAGCCGCACGGGGCGCGGCCTAATCTGTCGCGCGACGCGATTTCGAGGGACGGGGCATGACCGGCAAACGCAGCATTTTCGAGGAAGTGGGCACCGCGCAACGGCAACCCGCCCCCAAGGCGGGCGGGATCGACGCCGGGCGGCGCGGCGCGCGGCGTGGCATCCGCATCTGGCTGATGATCCTCTTTGCGCTGGTGGTGGTGATGATCAGTGTGGGCGGGCTCACGCGGCTCACCGATAGCGGGCTGTCGATCACCGAGTGGAAGCCGGTGACGGGCGCGCTGCCGCCGATGTCCGAGGCCGTCTGGCAGGAGGAATTCGACAAGTATCGCGCGATCCCGCAATACGAGATCATGAACAAGGGGATGAGCCTGGACGAGTTCAAGGTGATCTACTGGTGGGAATGGGGCCACCGGCAGCTGGGCCGGTTCATCGGGCTGGTCTGGGCGCTTGGATTCTTTGGCTTCCTGGTCACCTTTCAGATCCCCAAGGGCTGGGCGGGGCGTCTGCTCGGCCTTGGCGCGCTGGGCGGCGCGCAGGGCGCGATCGGCTGGTGGATGGTGTCCTCGGGGCTTTCGGGCGAGATGATCGCCGTGGCCTCCTACCGGCTGGCGACGCATCTCGGGCTGGCCTTCGTGATCCTCGGGCTGATTGCGTGGTATGTGATGGCGCTCGGCCGCGAAGAGCGGGAACTGATGCAGGCGCGGCGCGGGCGCGAGGCAAAGCTTTTCAGCCTCTCCACCGGCCTGATGCATTTCGCCTTTCTGCAAATCCTGCTGGGCGCGCTGGTGGCGGGCATCGACGCAGGCCGCAGCTATACCGACTGGCCGCTGATGGCCGGGGGTATCCTGCCGCCCGACATGTTGGACCTCGCCCCGTGGTGGCGCAATTTCTTCGAGAACCCAGGCACGGTGCAGTTCATCCACCGGATCATCGGCTATCTGCTGCTGGCCTTTGCCGTGGTGGTCTGGCTGCGCGGGCGGCGCTCTGCGCATGAGGTGACGCGCGGCGCGTTCACCGCGATGTTCGCGGTGCTTCTGTTGCAGATCGTGCTGGGGATCATGACGGTGCTCTATATCGCGCCGTGGCATCTGGCGATTGCGCATCAATTCGTGGCGGTGGTGCTCTGGGTGCTGATCCTGCGGGCGCGATTCCTGAGCCAGTATCCCCGCGCCACGTCGCTGAGGGGGGCGCGCGCATGACGGCCTATGACGATCTGATGGCGCAGGAGCGCGACACGCAGGCGCTCGCGCAGGTGGCCGGCCGGCTCGGTTGGGATCAGGAAACCATGATGCCGCGAGGTGCCGCCGAACAGCGGTCCGAGGAATCGGGCGCGATGCAGGCGGTGCTGCACGCCCGGCGCACCGATGCGCGGCGCGGCGATCTGCTGACCGAGGCCGAGACGGAGGTGACGGACGAGGTGGCGCGCGCGCAGTTGCATCACATCCGCCGCGATTACGACCGCGCGACGCGGGTGCCCGGCGATCTGGCGGTGGCGCTGGCGCGGCTGACCAGCCGGGCGCAGGGCCAATGGGCCGAGGCGCGGGCGGCGGATGATTACGCCGCCTTCGCCCCGGTTCTGGCCGAGGTGATCCGATTGAAACGCGAGGAGGCGGCGGCGGTGGCGCGGGGGCGCAACCTCTATGATGCCCTCATCGACGATTTCGAGCCCGAGATGACGGCGGCTCGGCTCGACGCGATATTTGCCGAGATGCGGCCCCGGCTGGTCGATCTGCGCGCCCGCGCGCTGAGCCGCGACTGGCCCGCGCTGGACGCGCATTTCGACGAGCAGGCGCAGCTGCGCCTGTCGCGCGAACTGGCGCGTCGCTTTGGCTATGATTTCGCGCGCGGGCGGCTTGACATGGCGGTGCATCCGTTCTCGTCCGGCTCGGGCGACGATGTGCGCATCACCACGCGGGTGGCCGAACATGACCCGTTCAACTGCCTCTATTCCACGATCCACGAGGTGGGCCACGCCTGCTACGAGCAGGGGATCGACCCCGGCTATCGCCTGACGCCCTTGGGGCAAGGCGTGTCGATGGGCGTGCACGAAAGCCAGAGCCGCATCTACGAGAACCAGCTGGGGCGCAGCCGGGCGTTCACCGGGTGGCTCTACGCCCGGATGCGCGAGGCGTTCGGCGATTTCGGGGTGGAGGATGTCGAGACCTTCTACCGCGCGGTCAACCGGGTGCATCGCGGGTTCATCCGCACCGAGGCGGACGAGGTGCAATACAACCTGCATATCATGCTGCGCTTCGATCTGGAAAAGGCGCTCATTGCGGGCGATCTGTCGACGGACGATCTCGAGGCCGCGTGGAACGACCGCTTCGCGGCGGATTTCGGCTATGCGGTGGATCGCGCGTCGAATGGCGTGTTGCAGGATGTGCACTGGTCGGTGGGGCTGTTCGGCTATTTCCCGACCTACAGCCTCGGCAATGTCTATGCCGGGTGCCTGCACCGGGCGATGCGCGACGCGGTGCCGGGGCTGGACGAAGAGCTTGCGCGCGGCGCGTTGGGCGACGCGACGGGCTGGCTGCGGGCGCAGGTGCAGGTGCATGGCGGGCGCTACGAGCCCGCGCAGGTGATCGCGCGTGCCTGTGGCGGCGAGGGCCCCCACGGCGGGGCCCCTCCTCGACTATCTCGAAGCGAAATTCGGCGCGATGTAGGCGCGGGGCAGCCGGTCCGCCGGGGCCTACGCCCCGCCCGCGCCCGGCCCGGTCTGCCGGAACCGCACGACAAAGGCCCCGCCTTCGTCGTCATCCTCGACATGCACCACCTGCCGCGGCAGGTGCACCGCCACGCGGCGCGCGTCATCGCCGGCCTGCCACGGGCGCGAGGTCACCATGCAGCGCGCCTCCTGCCCGCCATACCCGGCCATCGGCTGCACTTCCTGCATGAACCGCAGGCCGCGCAGCACCGTCTCGCCGCCGATGGCGACCGAGCCGGTATCGAGCACGCCCTTCGCCTTGCGCAGCGTCAGCACCGATTGCTGGCGGCTCTCGGCCCAGACGCCGCAGACCATCGTGCGCCCGTCGCGCTCGCGCAGGTCCACCGCCACGGTGATCCCGCCGCCGCTGTCATAGGTGCCGCCGGTCACCACCGGATCGCTGCCCAGCGGTGCCACGGCCTGCGCGCCCGGCGCGGCGGCCGTGCAGGCGGCCAGCACGCCCGCCCCGGCAAGCATCGTCGCGGATCGGATCATCGGAACCTCCATTCTCGCTTTCCCTTGCTCCCCAGATGGGGCGCGCACGGGCCAAAGGCAAATCGCCGCTCACGCCGCCCCGGCGAATTCGGCGGTTTCCTCCAGCATCTCGGGATACCATTTCTCCAGCACCGGCAGGAACGCCTCGCGGATACGGCCCACCTGCGCAGGCGTCAGGTCGTCGCGCCACACCCCGGCCTGCCCGCGGGCAAAGAACGTCTCCATGTGCGGCGGGCGCTCGCGAAAGCCCGCGGTGCTCTCCTGCTTCTTGAGCTGGTCGAAACTTGTCTCGCGCAGCGCATAGGCCAGTTGCCCCTTGTCCACCGGAACCCGCAGGAACTTCGACAGCAGCGCGGTCACCTCGCGCTCGGCCCGGCGCAGCATGTCCTCGTAGCGGATCACGTGGCGCGGCAGGCCCGGCGCGGTGGTCCATGTGGTGACATGCTCGTCCCAGCGGCCCAATGCCTCGAAGATGCCGGTATCGGTGCCGCTGCTCATGTCCGGGTCCATCATCCGCGTGATCGCGGTATCCAGATCGCAGCCCTGATGCCGCGCGAACGAGGGCGCGAGGTCGAAGGGGTTGCGCATCATGTAGATCGCCGCCGCCGTCACCTCGGCGGGGATGACGTCCTTGCCCAGGATGCGGATCGGCTGGCAATGGGTCTTGACGAAATGATGCGCGGGCTTGGACGCGGCGATGAGGCGCAGCGCGGTCGGGCGGACCGCCATCCATTCCTCGTAGGTCTCGGCGCGGAACGGCCGCCCGGCGGCCCGGTCGAAGAAATCCTGCCGCACGTCGCCGGTGGTGAACTTGGCGAGGCTGTTGATATCCGGCGCCTGCCCGCGCGGCATGAAGTAATGCGCCAGCAGCGACCGCATCCAGGTGTTGCCCGATTTCGGATAGCTCGCCAGCCAGATGATTCGCCGCAGATCGGTCATTCCAGGTATCCGTATTGCCGCATCACCTTGCGATGCGCGTGCTTCATCTTCTTGACCAGCTTCGCGGGCAGGTCGGTCTTCCACTGGTCCTTCTGCCCCTTGGCGAAGAACCGCTCGCTCTCCGCCGATTTCTCGACGAAGCCCTGCCGCTTCTCCTGCTCCGACAGTTCCTTGAAGCTGGAGAACAGGATCGCGCGGTCCAGCCGTTCCATGTCGAGCGGCATCCCCAGGTGCTGCACCAGCTTGGCAAAGCAGGTCCGCGGGTCGGCCAGCATGTCCTCGTAGCGCAGCACCAGGATGGGATACTCCGCCTTCGCGGTCCAGCTGCGCACATGCTCCGACCACGGCCCCATGAACTGCGTCACCGTCTCCTCGTCGGGCGGGTTGGCGTTGTCGGGGTGGCTCACGACATGCACCGCCTCCTCCGGCGTCATCCCGTAATGGCGCGCGTAGGACAGCACCATGTCGAGCGGGTTGCGCAGGATGTAGATGGCCGAGCGCGTGACCTCGGGCGGGATGAGCGGCACGCCCCGCGCCGTGACCCGCGCGTTATGCGTCTTCACGAGGTTGATATCGGCGTTGTTCGCCACGATCCCGCGCAGCACCAGCGGGCGCAGTTGCAAACAGCGGTCGATATCCGTCACGTCGAGCGGACCGCGCGCCACCATCCGGTACATCTTGGTGATCGAGTCGCCCATCGCCACCATGTGCGCATTGTTGATCGGCACCGGCTCGCGGGCATTGGCGATGTAGTTGGCGAGGAATATCCGCGCCCATGTGTTGCCCGATTTCGGGTAGGACGCCATCCAGACGATGCTTCTTTTCATGGTGGGGGCCGTCCGTGTCCGGGGATGCGAAAATGACAGCGCCACAAATAAAAGCGGCGGGGGGCAATGTCACCCCCCGCCGCCTCTTTTTCAGGTCAACCGGATCAGAAGCTCAGGTTGATGGCGGTCGCCAGCACGTCGCCTTCGATCTTCGCACCGTTGGTCCCGTTGGTGGTCTCCTGGTGGAAGTAGTAGACGTCCCAGCTCACGCCCGAGCCGAGGCTGCGGGTCGCGCCGAGCAGGTAGACTTCGTAGTCCGACGACGGCACTGCGCCACCGTTCTTGACTTCACCCTGGTAGGTGCTGAGGCCAACGGTCCACGGACCTGCGATGTCGTAGGTCGCACCGAGGCTCCAGCCTTCCTGATCGCCGACACCGCCGGTGTCGTTGTCGTTCTCGGCATAGGTCGCGCCGAAGGTGAAGCCGCTGGCGCTGACGGTGCCGCCGATGGCCCAGGTGGTGGGATCGGAGCCGGGGACAGCAGCGACGGCGGGCGTCACGACATCGCCGATTGCGACGTCATCTGCGGTGCCGTCGAGGCCGTCCGGGCCTGCGTTCGGTGCGGTCGCGAGGACAGCTGCGGCAGCCGGCGAACCCTGGCGCTCACCCGTGCCCCAGCGTGCTGCGAGGCCGATGTCGACACCGTTGAACGACTGCTGGTAGCGTGCGCCGATGTCGAAGATGTCGGTCACGTTGCCAGCCGAGTTGAAGTTCACCGGAGCGTTGTTCGACGCGTTGCCAGCGTTGCTGGGCGCGTAGGACACACCGAGGGTGAAGCCGCTGAACGACGGGGTGAAGTAGGTGATGCGCTGCACGTCGTTGTTGCCCGCAACTTCGGTCAGCGACGACAGGGCCGCCTGACGGAAGCCGCCCGAACCGGTGACCGGAACGAAGGCCGAGGTCGAACGCGAGTTGATCGCCATCGACGACACGCCGGGGGTGTAGACCGAGCCCATCAGAGCGTAACCGGCCGAGTTCTCGGAGCCGAGAACGACGCGGCCGAGCGTGTCGCTCGAGATGGTGACGTAGGATTCGTCGATGCCGTCTGCACCGCCGCCACCGTTCAGCGCTTCCATCTGGACGCTGAAGCCGAAGGTCATGCCGTTGTCGAGCGTGACGGAGGGCGAGAAGATGATTTCCGAGTTGGTGTAGATGTTCACGCCATCGTTGTCGACGTTCGACACGAAGTTGCGGTCAACGCTGGAAATCCCGACATGGGTATTGGCGAAACCACCCCAATCCATGTTCCATTCCTGGGCCGAAGCCGGTGCAGCCATGGCGACGCCGAGTGCGATCGCGCTGGTGCTCAGAAGATGCTTTTTCAAGGGTGTCCCTCCTCATAAGCAGGTTTTCATATCCGCCGCACCAGTCATTGACACGGCTTGGGCATTGGAATGCGCCAATCCCCCCCCGAGTGTCAACGCGGCCCCAAGGCCCCGCGCGCATCCCGCCGCGAATGTGGCGCAGATACCACACACCTTTCGGACAGGGCGGCGAGTCGCCGGGGCAAAAGCGGAAAATACGCGGCCATGGATGGTGTTACGCGGATATCCGCGCATGTGCCGCCATTCGTTCCGCCGCCTCTTCCAGCCGCGAATCCTCTTCCGTCAGCGCCACCCGCACCCAGCCGCCAAGCGACTCGCCAAAGGCCGCGCCGGGCATCACCGCAACCCCCTGTTCCTCGAGCAGGCTGTCGGCCCAGTCCGCCCCGCTCATCCCGGTGCCCGTGACATCGACCATCGCGAACATGCCCGCCTGCGGGCGATGCACCCGCAGCCCGCTGCCCGCGCCCAGCCGCGCCGCGAGCGCGGCGGCGCGCCGGTCGAACCGCGCCCGCATCCCCGCCGCCACCTCCGACCCGCGCCGGATCGCCGCCTCGGTCGCATCCGCGATGAACGGCTGATTGCCGAACAGCATCACCTCTGCGAGCGGCAGCAGCGCCTCGACAAAGGGTTGCGGCCCCACGCACCAGCCGCTGCGCAGCCCCGGCGCGGCGTGGCTTTTCGAGATCGACGAGACCGCGATCACCCGATCCGCCAGCGCCGGATCGTTGAGCGGCGAGACGAATTCGACCCCCTCGAACACCAGGTCCTCATAGACCTCGTCCACCACGATCCACAGGTCATGCGCGCGCGCCACCGCGCCGATGGCCGCGATATCCCCTGCCGTCAGCACCGCGCCGGTGGGGTTGTGCGGGGTGTTGAGCAGGATGGCGCGGCTGCGCGGCGTGATCCGCGCGGCCAGGTCGCCCGCATCCATCCTGAATCCGCGCTCCGGGCGCAGCGGCACCGCGACCATCTCCGCGCCCGTGGCGCGGATCACGCCCTCGTAGGTGGCATACATCGGATCGCCCGTCAGCACCTCGTCCCCCGCCTCGGCCAGCGCGGCCATCACGGCATAGAGGGCGGTCTGCGTGCCCGGCAGGCAGATCACCTGTTCCGGGGTGAAGGCC
Organism: uncultured Roseovarius sp.; assembly: GCA_913055965.1. GTDB lineage: Bacteria > Pseudomonadota > Alphaproteobacteria > Rhodobacterales > Rhodobacteraceae > Roseovarius. Next base: position 231 of record CAJXKX010000044.1, on the reverse strand, counting down.
CGGCCCCGCCGCGCGGTGTAGCGCTCGGCCAGCGCCGCGCGCAGCCCCGCCTCGCCGCGCCCGTTGGAATAGGCCGTGCGCCCCGCCGCCAGCGCCGTGGCGGTATCGGCAATGAGCGCCCCGGGCGGCGCGGTATCCGGCTCGCCGATGGTCAACCGGATCACGTCGCGGCCCGCGCGCGCCATCTCGGCGGCGCGCTCGTGCACCCGCCATTTCGCGCCGCCCAGCCCC
>CAJXKX010000043.1 GCA_913055965.1 uncultured Roseovarius sp. | reverse complement strand
TATAGCGTAATGACTCAATCATCACTGTCTGGTCGGATCGACCTTCACTGCCACAGTACCGCTTCGGACGGTATTTTAAGCCCTGGCGAGCTGGTGTCGAGAGCGAAATTGCACGGCGTCAGTCTGCTGGCGTTAACTGACCACGACACGGTGAGCGGCGTGCGGGAGGCACAGGAGGCCGGGTGCCGATCTGGCGTCTCGGTGCTGCCCGGCATCGAATTTACCGCCGGTTGGGGACGCCGTAGTGTGCATATCGTCGGACTCAACATTGACTGCTCGTCCGAATCTCTGTGTGAGGCGATATCGCTGCGTGACCACCTGCGTGCCGAAAGAGCCGAACAGATTGCCCTGCGGCTGGAAAAGCGGGGCTTCCCCGGCGCCTTGGGCGGCGCGCGGGCACTGGCCGGAAACAGCGTAATCGGGCGTCCGCATTTCGCGCGCTGGCTGGTGGACGCGGGGCACGTGAGTGATACCGCGAAGGCGTTCAAACGCTACCTGGGGGCGGGAAAAGCCGGCGATGTGGCCGTACCCTGGCCCGATATCGGCGACACTGTCCACAGCATCCGCGCTGCCGGCGGCGTCGCGGTGCTCGCCCATCCTCTCAAGTACGGCCTGACTCGTACCCGCTTGCTGAGCCTGGTGAGCGAGTTTCGCGATGCCGGGGGGCACGCACTGGAGGTGGTGTGCGGTCAGCAGAATCCATTGCAGACCCGGGAGGTGCTGGCGCTGATGGAGAAAGTGGCGGAAAGCGGAGAAGCGCTGTGCGGCTCTCTCGGAAGCGACTTCCACCAGCCGGAGCAGCCGTGGCGCGAGTTGGGGTCGGTGCGGCTGCCCGCGGGCGTCGAGCCTGTCTGGAATCTGTGGCAAACTGGCGCGGATGTGACGGCAGGGGGATGTTGCCGGGATACAGGCTTGTCAGGAGGGTGCCGCGTTGAGTGGAGTGTGCACCTGAATCATTAGTCAGAATATTAAATCGGGGTTATGCAGGGGGTAAATGTGGCACAGTTTTTCCAGATCCATCCAGACAATCCGCAGGCGCGGCTGATCAGTCAGGCTGCGGATATCGTCGCAGCCGGCGGCGTTATCGTATTTCCGACAGATTCCGCGTATGCGGTTGGCTGTCGCCTGGGTGAAAAACTTGCGGTGGAGCGTATCCGCGCCGAGGCCAAGCGCCTCGCACGGCAAGCCAAGCCCGCGACACCCGCGCCGAGCGATGCCGACTGCGCCGCGCTGGCCTATCCCGACCGGATCGGGCTGCGCCGCAAGGGCGAGGCCCCGCGCTACGTGCTGTCGGGCGGCAAGGGCGCGGTGATGCCCGAGGACGACCCGATGTCTGGCGCGCGCCTGATCGTCGCCACCGATCTCGACGGCGACCCGCGCGAGGCCCGAATCCGGCAGGCAATGCAGATCAGCGAGGCGGAGATCCGCGCGCTCTTCGCCGATCAGATCGCCTGGCAGGATGTCTGCCTGTGGGACAGGCGCGAGCGGCGCGTGCGGATGCGGCGGCAGGAACGCTTTGGCGCGCTGACCCTGGATGACCGGCATTGGAAGGAGGCCCCGCCCGAGGCCGTGGCGCGCGCCATGCTCGACGGGGTGCGCGACCTGGGGCTCAACTGGTCTGACGCGGCGCGCCGGTTCAAGGCGCGCGTGATGCTCTGCCGCGATAGCATCGACGGACTGCCCGACCTGTCCGAGCCCGCGCTGCTGGACACACTCGAGGCATGGCTCCTGCCCTATCTCGACGGGGTGACAACCGCGCAGGACTGGAAACGCTTCGATATGCTGGAGGCACTGCGCGCGCGGCTGTCATGGGAGCAGATGCAGGCGCTCGACCGCGCGGCGCCGGCGCATTTCACCACGCCTCTGGGGCGCAGGATACCGATTGATTACGGCTCCGACCCGCCCGAAATCACCCTGCGCCTGCAAGAGATGTTCGGCCAGACCACGCACCCGACCGTGGGCGGCACAGGCTTGCGCGTCACGCTCCTGTCGCCGGGGCACAAGCCGGTGCAGACGACGACGGACATTCCCGGTTTCTGGGCCACGTCCTATGCCGATGTACGCAAGGACATGCGCGGGCGCTATCCCCGCCACCCCTGGCCCGAAGACCCGACCGAAGCCGACCCCACGCTGCGCGCCAAGCCCCGTAACACGCGGTGATTTGCAAACCGCCGTGCGGTGGCCTAAATTAGTGGAACAGAAACCAAGAATACCAAAACCCTGGCAGGGCAGACCAGATGGTACAGATGCAATCCTTGTCCGAGCGCTCCGGCGCGCGCACCGCCTATCCGCCCGAGCGGCAGGTGGCGGCGCTGTGCTGGCGCAAGGTCAAGGGGCGCAAGGAGGTCCTGCTCATCACCAGCCGCGATACCGGGCGCTGGGTGGTGCCCAAGGGCTGGCCCATGAAGGGGCTGAGCGACGTGCAGGCCGCCATGCGCGAGGCGTGGGAAGAGGCGGGCGTGCGCGCCGAGCCCGACAAGGCGCGCCGCGCCGGGCAGTTCTTCTACGACAAGGCGCTCGCGGATGGTAGCGTGATCCCGGTCGTGGCGCATCTCTACAAGGTACGGTTGCGCAAGGACGACCTGGCCGACCGCTATCCCGAGGCAGGCCAGCGCAAGCGCGCCTGGGTGGCCGCGAAAAAGGCCGCCAAGCTGGTGCAGGAGCCGGACCTGAAGGCGATCCTGCGCCACCTGTGAAGGCGGCGGTTCAGACCGGCATCAGCGCCCAGTAATCCAGATCGAGCAGCACATGCGGCAGATACTTGCCGTCCTCGCCCTTGAGCGTGAACGGCTCACCGCCCTTGGTCGCCACCAGCCGCAGGCGCAGCGCGCCCACCCCCGGCGCGTCCACCTCGGCGCGGTCCAGCACCTCGGACCACGCGCGCACCGTGTCGCCCGCGAAACACGGGTTGGCATGGCTGCCTGCATTGATCGCCGCGATCATCTGCGCATTGGCGAGGCCATTGAACGACAGCGCCCGCGCCATCGAGATCACGTGCCCGCCATAAATGAGCCGCTTGCCATCGGCGCGCGGGGTGGCGTCGAAATGCGTCTTGGAGGTATTCTGCCAGAGGCGCGTGGCCATCATATGCTCGGCTTCCTCGATGGTCACGCCGTCGACATGGTCGATCCGCTCGCCGATCTCGTAATCGCCCAGCCGGTGCGGCTCTCCGGCCAGCCCGAAATCGTAGTTGGTGAAATCGAGCCCCGCTGGGATCACCAGATCGGACGGGGCCACCGCCGCCGCCGTCTGCGGCACCACCGGATCGGGCGCGGGCGCGTCGGGGTCGTTCTTGCGCACCATCACCCAGCGCACGAACTCCATCACCGGCAGGTCATGCTGGTTGACCCCGGTGGTGCGCACATAGACCACCCCGGTCTTGCCGGATGAATTCTGCTTGAGCCCGATCACCTCGGATTGGGCGCGCAGCGTGTCGCCGGGATAGACCGGGCGCAGCCAGCGTGCCTCGGCATAGCCCAGATTGGCCACGGCATTGAGCGAGATATCCGGCACCGACTTGCCAAAGACGATGTGAAACGCGGCCATGTCGTCGATCGGGCTGTCGGGCAAGCCGCTCGCCCGCGCGAACTCGTTCGAGGAATAGAGCGCGTGGCGCGCCGGGTAGAGCGCGTGGTAGAGCGCGCGCTCGCCTCCCGAGACGCTGCGCGGCACCGCGTGGCGGATCACTTCGCCCAGTTTGTAATCCTCGAAGAACCGGCCCGGATTGGTCTTCATGCCTATTGCTCTCCCAGCTTCATGTCGGGCGCATAGCTGCCCTCTTTCTCCTTCACCACCGCCTGCCCGCAGCGCATCACGCCGTTGGCTGCGTCGAAGGCATAAGTGGGATCGCCGTAAAGCTCCCAGCCCGCGTTGAGCGCCGCCGTCACCTTGTGGCAGAACTCCGACGTGTCGTCGGCGCTGAGAAATCGGTAGAGTTTCATCGGCTTATCCGGGGAACGGCCAGACGCCCAGCCAGTTGTGGACAAAGGTCATGGCAAGGAACAGCACCACCGTGATCACCACCAGGATGATGTCGCGCTTGGCCTCGCCCGGTTTCGGGCGCTCCCACCGCTCCGAGAGGTTGATTACCACCACCTCCAGCACCGCCCAGGCCAGCAGCCCGCCGAAGAGGATGAGCGAGGCCAGATCGCCATTCACCAGCAGGTGCGCCACCGCCCAGATCTTGACGGCGGTCAGCTGCGGATGCCGCATCGCGCCGCGCAGCCGCCCCTTGGTCGCGCTCATGCCGTAGACGAACACGGCGGCCAGCATCATCAGGTTGTTGAGATGCACCGTCCAGGCGGGCGGGAACCAGATATTGACGAACTCCGCCTGCCGGTAGCCCATGATCATCAGCACCAGACCGGCGAGGATACCGACCGCCGCCAGCGCCTTGCCGGCATTCCCCATCCTCTCGCGCAGATCGGGCGCCACCCGCTTGAACAGATGCGCCGCCGTCCAGAGGATCAGCCCGAGGATGAGGTAAGCCATTGGTCGCTACTCCGCTGCCATGTCCCGTATCGCCTGCGCCCGGGCAAGGATGCGCTGTGCCGCGACGATGTGCAGGTTCTCCACGATCTGCCCGTCCACCACGGCGATCCCCTGTCCCGAGGCCCGGCTTTCTTCATAGGCCGCGATCTGCCGTTCGGCCAGATCAATCTCGGAATTGGTGGGGGCGAAGGCGGTATTGGCGATCTCGATCTGCGCGGGATGGATCAGCGTCTTGCCGTCGAAGCCCAGGTCGCGCCCCTGCTCGCATTCCGCCTTGAGCCCGTCACCGTCGCGGAACCGGTTGTAGACCCCGTCCACCGCCACGATCCGCGCCGCCCGCGCCGCCATCACGATGGTCTGCAGCGCGACCATCAGCGGCAGCCGGTCGGCCCGCACCCGGCAGCCGAGGTCCTTGGTCAGGTCGTTGGTGCCCGCCACCAGCCCCGTCACCTGCCGGTGCGCCGCGATCTCGCGCGCGTTGAACACGCTCACCGGCGTTTCCATCATGGTCCAGACCGGCAGGTCGGGGCCGATCACCTCGCTCAGGTTGTAGATATCCGAAGGCGTATTGACCTTGGGCAAGAGGATCGCGTCGGGTTCGGCCTCGCAGAGCGCGCGGGCATCCTCCAGCCCCCATTCGGTGGTCAGCGCGTTGATCCGCACGATCCGCGCGCGCTTGCCATAGCCGCCCGCGCGCAGCGCCGCCACCAGCGTCTCGCGCGCCTCCGCCTTGGCGTCGGGGGCCACGGCATCCTCGAGGTCGAAGATGATGGCGTCGGTGGGCAGATCCCGCGCCTTTTCCAGCGCGCGCTCCTTCGAGCCGGGGATATAGAGCACCGAGCGATAGGGATGGGAGGGGCTGGCCATGATCTGTCCTTGCACTTTGGGTAACGATCTTGCGCAGGAATGCCATTTTTCGCCGCAAAAGTTCAAGCGGTTTCCGCCGCGGCGCAGCATCGCCCCCGTCACCCCGCGTTAACCAGCCGTTCACCTCTCTTCCGGCATCCTTTGCGCGACGGCAGGGACCAACGAGCGAAAGGGTGTGACGATGATCGCAAGGACTCTGAGCCTGACCACGGCCCTCGCCTGTCTCGCGGCGGGGCCCGCGGCGGCGCAACCGGGCCCCTGTGCCCCGCGCGACACGGTGGTGCAGCGCCTCGCCGAAGCCTATGGCGAGACCCGGCAGTCGATGGGCCTCGGGGCGGGCAACGCCGTGGTCGAGGTGTTCGCCTCCACCGCCTCGGGCAGCTGGACCATCACCGTGACCGGCGCAAATGGCATCACCTGCCTGATCGCCGCCGGACAGGCCTACGAGGCGACGGGCGACAGCCTGCCCGTCCCCGGCAGCGACGCCTGAGCGGGCGTCACAGCCCGTCCATCACCAGCTTGGCCCCGGTCACGGTGAGCAGCACATAGGTGATCGCAAAGAACGCGCGCTCCGGCACCGCCCGGTGCGCGCGCACGCCGATCCACGCCCCCAAGAGCGCCAGCGGCGCCAGCACCAGGTCGATGCTCAGCGTCTCGACGGTGAACAGGCCCAGAAAGCCGTAGGGGATCGCCTTGGCGATGTTGAGCACGAAGAACAGCGCAACCGTGCTGGCCTGGTAGCCGGTCTTTCCCAGCCCCCGAGACAGCAGGTAGACGGCCGCGGGCGGCCCGCCCGCATGGCTGACGAAACTGGTGAATCCCGCCACCAGACCGGCGAGTGCCCCCGCCCAGCCGGGCAGCGGCCGCGCCGCGCGGCGGATCGCGCCCGCGCGCAGCGCCACCTGCCAGCCCACGAAGGCCAGCGCGATCGCCCCGATCAGCACCCGCAACAGGTCCGGGTCGGCGACGCGATAGAACGCGGCCCCCAGCGCCACGCCCGGCGGCCCGCCGAGGATCAGCATCGCCGTCTCGGTCCGGCCCCATTGCCGCCAGTAGGGGCGCAGCGTGACCAGGTCGATCAGCATCAGAAGCGGCAGCATGATGCCCAGCGCCATCCCCGGCGGCACCACCAGCGCCAGAATCGCCGCCCCCGCAAAGGCCGCGCCAGAGCCGAATCCGCCCTTGGAGACGCCCGCGAACAGCGCCGCGACGGCCCCGGCGGCGAGCATTTCCCATGTCATCTGCATTCCCCTAACCCTCCGGCCCGGAACCGATTTACCGGCATACTGCCGCATACAATGACCAGTCGCCGCAATCCGCCGCAGTGCGGCAGGCTTGCATGGGACAGCGTTTCGGACTACGCCCGGGCGCAGCTTTGCAACCCACGGAGACAAATCCAATGGCCAGACCCAGGATCGCGCTGATCGGCGCCGGACAGATCGGCGGCACGCTTGCCCATCTCGCGGCGCTGAAGGAACTCGGCGATATCGTCCTCTTCGACATCGCCGAAGGCACGCCCGAAGGCAAGGCGCTCGACATCGCCGAATCCGGCCCCGCCGAAGGCTTCGACGCCCATCTCAAGGGCACGCAGGATTATGCCGACATTGCGGGCGCGGATGTCTGCATCGTCACCGCCGGGGTGCCGCGCAAGCCCGGCATGAGCCGCGACGACCTTCTGGGCATCAACCTCAAGGTCATGAAATCGGTGGGCGAAGGCATCGCCGCCAACGCGCCCGACGCCTTCGTGATCTGCATCACCAACCCGCTCGACGCGATGGTCTGGGCGCTGCAGAAATTCTCGGGCCTTCCCGCCAACAAGGTCTGCGGCATGGCCGGTGTGCTCGACAGCGCCCGCTTCCGCCACTTCCTCAGCCTGGAATTCGGCGTGTCGATGCGCGACGTGTCGGCCTTCGTTCTCGGCGGGCATGGCGACACGATGGTGCCCTCGGTGCGCTATTCCACCGTGGCGGGCATCCCGCTGCCGGACCTGATCGAGATGGGCTGGACCACGCAGGACCGTCTCGACGCGATCCTCCAGCGCACCCGCGACGGCGGTGCCGAGATCGTCGGCCTGCTCAAGACCGGCTCGGCCTTCTACGCGCCCGCGACATCGGCCATCGAGATGGCCGAGGCCTATCTCAAGGACCAGAAACGCGTGCTGCCCTGCGCCGCCCATTGCGATGGCGAACTGGGCGTCAAGGGCATGTATGTGGGCGTGCCCACCGTGATCGGCGCGGGCGGGATCGAGCGCATCGTCGAGATCAAGCTCAACAAGGACGAGCAGGCGATGTTCGACAAGTCGGTCGACGCGGTCAAGGGCCTCGTCGAGGCGTGCAAGGGCATCGACGGCTCGCTCGCCTGAGCCGAACAAGCGGCCTGATTGGCATGTTTCGGGGCTGGAGAGTATCCAGCCCCGATTCTTTTTTAACCGTATGTTTTAGCTGAGGCGCTGTTTGTGATCACACGATTTATCCCTGTGATCACAAAAGTCCGAAATTTGCCGGAATCCCCCCCAAACCGCAAAAAATCATTTAATGCGCCCACGATTCTATGCCTATACCTGTCCTGATCGCAGCAAAACGGGACAGATTCATGAATATCCACGAGTATCAGGCCAAGGCGCTCCTGCGCTCCTATGGCGCGCCGGTGTCGGATGGTCGCGTCGTCCTGCGCGGCGAAGAGGCCAAGACGGCGGCCGGCGCGCTCGACGGGCCCCTCTGGGTCGTCAAGGCGCAGATTCACGCGGGCGGGCGCGGCAAGGGCACCTTCAAGGAGCCGGGCGCCGGAGAGGCGGGCGGCGTGCGCCTCGCCAAATCCGTGGAAGAGGCCGCCGAAGAGGCGCGCCGCATGCTGGGCCGCACCCTCGTCACCAAGCAGACCGGCCCGGCGGGCAAGCAGGTCAACCGCATCTATATCGAGGATGGCTCGGGCATCGAGACCGAGATGTATCTCGCCCTGCTGGTGGACCGCGTGACCTCGCGCATCAGCTTCGTCGCCTCTACCGAGGGCGGCATGGACATCGAGGAGGTCGCGGCCTCCACGCCTGAAAAGATCCTCAGCTTCTCGGTCGATCCGGCCACCGGGTATCAGCCCTTCCATGGCCGCCGCATCGCCTTCAACCTCGGCCTCACCGGCGCGCAGGTCAAGCAATGCGTCGCGCTGATGGGCACGCTCTACAAGATGTTCGTCGAAAAGGACATGGAGATGCTCGAGATCAACCCGCTCATCGTCACCGACAAGGGCGATCTCAAGTGCCTCGACGCCAAGATGGGCTTTGACTCCAACGCCATCTACCGCCACTCCGACATCGCCGAACTGCGCGACACCACCGAGGAAGACCCCAAGGAGCTCGAGGCGTCGAAATACGACCTCAACTACATCGCTCTGGACGGCGAGATCGGCTGCATGGTCAACGGCGCGGGCCTCGCCATGGCCACGATGGACATCATCAAGCTTTACGGGGCCGAGCCTGCCAACTTCCTCGACGTGGGCGGGGGCGCGACCAAGGAAAAGGTCACCGAAGCGTTCAAGATCATCACCTCCGACCCGAATGTCAAAGGCATCCTCGTCAACATCTTCGGCGGCATCATGCGCTGCGATGTGATCGCCGAGGGCGTGGTCGCCGCGGTCCGGGAGGTGGGGCTCAGCGTGCCGCTCGTCGTGCGGCTCGAGGGCACCAATGTCGAGAAGGGCAAGGAGATCATCAACAATTCCGGCCTCGACGTGATCGCCGCCGACGACCTCAAGGACGGCGCGCAGAAGATCGTGAAGGCGGTCAAAGGATAATCCGCAGGGCGGGCTTCAGCCCGCCATTCCCCGATGAATTTCGCGGGCCGAGGCCCGCCCTACAGAAGGAGCCAGAGAAATGGCAGTCCTCGTAGACGAAAACACCAAGGTGATCTGTCAGGGCCTCACCGGCTCGCAGGGCACCTTCCACTCCGAACAGGCCATCGCCTATGGCACGCAGATGGTCGGCGGCGTCACACCGGGCAAGGGCGGCACCACGCATCTCGACCTGCCGGTGTTCAATTCCGTGCACGAGGCGATGCACGAGACCGGGGCCAACGCCTCGGTGATCTATGTCCCGCCGCCCTTCGCCGCCGACAGTATCCTCGAGGCGATCGACGCCGGGATGGAGCTCATCGTCTGCATCACCGAAGGCATCCCGGTTCTCGACATGATGCGCGTCAAGCGCGCGCTCGAAGGCTCCACCTCCAAGCTGATCGGGCCCAACTGCCCCGGCATCATCACGCCCGACGCCTGCAAGATCGGCATCATGCCCGGCCACATCCACAAGCGCGGCTCCTGCGGCGTGGTCTCGCGCTCGGGCACGCTCACCTACGAGGCGGTCAAGCAGACCACCGATGCGGGCCTCGGGCAATCCACCTGCATCGGCATCGGCGGCGACCCGATCAAGGGCACCGAGCATATCGACGTGCTGGAATGGTTCCTCGCCGATGACGAGACCGAGAGCATCATCATGATCGGCGAGATCGGCGGCTCGGCGGAAGAAGACGCCGCACAGTTCCTCGCCGACGAGAAAAAGCGCGGCCGGGGG
>CAJXKX010000042.1 GCA_913055965.1 uncultured Roseovarius sp. | reverse complement strand
GGCGCGGCCATCGCCGAATAGGAGGCGTCGATCGCGCCACGGGCAAGCCACGGGTCGTGCCGCCCCTTCTGCAACGCGCCGAACACGGCGTGCAGGAAGGCCGCCATCACCGCCAGCGCGGTCGCCAGCAGGCTGCCCGCCTCGGTGCCCTCCAGCGAGATCAGCCAGGCGCTCATGCAGGAGCCGCCGGGGCGAACCCCGGCCTGCAGGGCGCCGCCCGGGCAGGCCGGGGTTCACCCCGGCACCGTCCTCTCACGGCTCGAGGCCGGTGAGGGCGGCGGCGAATTCCTCGGGATCGAAGGGGGCGAGATCGTCGATCTGCTCGCCCACGCCGATGGCATGGATCGGCAGGCCGAAGCGGTCCGCGAGCGCCACCAGAACGCCGCCCCGCGCGGTGCCGTCGAGCTTGGTCATCACCAGCCCCGAGACATCGGCGAGCTTCTGGAAAATCTCCACCTGGCTCAGCGCGTTCTGCCCCGTCGTGGCGTCGAGCACCAGGAGCGTGTTGTGCGGCGCGTCCGGGTCCTTCTTGCGGATGACACGGACGATCTTGCCCAGTTCCTCCATCAGGTCGGCGCGGTTCTGCAGCCGCCCCGCCGTGTCGATCATCAGGAGGTCCGCGCCATCGGCCTCGGCCTTCGTCATGGCATCGAAAGCCAGGCTCGCCGGGTCCGAGCCTTCGGGCGCGGTCAGCACCGGCACGCCCGCGCGCGCGCCCCAGACCTGCAACTGCTCGACGGCCGCCGCGCGGAACGTGTCTCCGGCGGCGATCACCACCGATTTGCCCGCCGCCTTGAACTGGGAGGCCAGCTTGCCGATGGTCGTGGTCTTGCCCGAGCCGTTGACACCCACCACCAGCACCACCTGCGGGCGCCTGGCATAGAGCGGCATGGGCCGCGCCACCGGCTCCATGATCCGGGCGATTTCCCGCGCGAGGAGCGACTTGATCTCCTGCGACGACAGCCGCTGCCCCATCCGCCCCTCGGCCATGTTGGCGGCGACGCGGGCGGCGGTCTCGACGCCCATGTCGGCGGTGATCAGCAGATCCTCGAGGCTTTCGAGCATCTCGTCGTCAAGGGCGCGGCGCGGCGCGGCGCGCGCCTCGCCCCGCCCCAGCAGCCGCCCGAGAAAGCCCGCGCGCGGGGCCTCGGCGGGGGCAGGGTCTGCCGGGATTTCCAGCGGTGCGGGCGTGGCCGTGGCCTCGGAGGGCGGGGGCGGCACCTCTTCGGGGCGCTCGACCGGGGCCTCCTGCGGCGTGGGCGGCGGGGTCTCGTCGGGCGGTGTGGGGATGGTGGGCGGCTCGGGGCGCGGCTCGGGATCGGGCACGCCCGGGTCCGGATCGCCGCCCTCCTGCACGATCGCGTCGAGCCCCTCGTCGAGCTTCGACGAGGATTTGAACAGCCGTTCCTTGAGCTTCGAGAAAAACGCCATGCGCCCTCCATGCCGCCGATCCCCGATCCCTACTGCGGATCGGCGGCATATGGAAGCCCGCGCGCGGCTCAGATTTCCTCGGGGAAATGCCGCATCGCAAGGCGGATCGGGTTGGGTGCCGCCTGCCCGAGACCGCAGATCGAGGCATCGGCCATCGCCGTGCACAGCTCTTCCAGCAGCGGCTGATCCCAGCGGTCGGCCTGCATGAGCTTCACCGCCTTCTCGCAGCCCACCCGGCAGGGCGTGCACTGACCGCAGCTTTCATCCTCGAAGAACCGCAGCATGTTGAGGGCGGCGTCGCGGGCGCGGTCGTGATCCGACAGCACCACCACGGCGGCCGAGCCGATGAAGGTGCCGTGCGGTTGCAGCGTGTCGAAATCGAGCGGAACATCGTCCATCGAGGCGGGCAAGAGCCCCGAGGACGGCCCGCCCGGCTGATAGGCCTTGAACGTGTGACCGTCGAGCATGCCGCCCGCCGCCGCGATGATATCGGTGATGGTCGAGCCCGCGGGCAGCAGGTGCACGCCGGGGTTTTTCACCCGCCCCGAGACCGAGTAGGAGCGCAGACCCTTGCGCCCGTTCTTCTCGACGCCCGACAGGATCTCGCCGCCCTCGCGCAGCACCCGCGTGACCCAGTAGAGCGTTTCCACGTTGTTGACGAGCGTGGGGCGGTTGTAGATGCCCACCTGCGCCACGAAGGGCGGGCGGTGACGCGGCAGGCCGCGCTTGCCCTCGATCGATTCGATCATCGCCGATTCCTCGCCGCAGATATAGGCGCCCGCGCCGCGGCGCAGTTCCACATATCCGGGAGCGATGAGAGCTTCGTCCTCCAGCGCCTTGATTTCCCGGCGCAAAATGTCCAGCACCGCGGGGTATTCGTCGCGCATGTAGATAAAGCAGCGCTCGGCCTCGACGGCCCAGGCGGCGATCAGCATTCCCTCAAGGAAAACATGGGGTTCGCGTTCGAGGTAAAAGCGATCCTTGAAGGTGCCCGGCTCGCCCTCGTCGCCGTTCACGGCCAGGTAGCGCGGCCCTTTCTCGGCGCGCACGAATCCCCATTTCCGGCCCGAGGGAAAGCCCGCGCCGCCCAGGCCCCGCAGCCCCGAATCGAGCAGCGTCTGCTGCACGGTCTCGAAATCGCCGCCCGCGCGCAACTCTGCAAGCTTGGTGTAGCCGCCGGATGAGGTATAGGCGGCAAGGTCTTGATATTGCGGCACATGTGCATGGGTGTCTCCCGTCTCGATCGCCGCCTGCACCTTCTCCGGCGTGGCGTGGTCGATATGGTTATGGCCCAGTTCCAGCACCGGCGCGGTATCGCAGCGGCCCATGCACGGCGCGCGCAGCACGCGCACCTCCGACGGGTCGAGCCCGTCCTCCAGCGCTGCCTTGAGCGCCTGCGCACCCGCCAGTTCGCACGACAGCGAATCGCACACCCGGATGGTCAGCGCGGGCGGCGGCGTCTCGCCTTCTTTCACCACGTCGAAATGCGCGTAGAAAGTCGCGACCTCGTAGACCTCGGCCTGCGCGATGCGCAGTTCCTCGGCCAGCGCCCGCAGATGCGCGGCCGACAGGTGGCCGTATTCGTCCTGGATCAGGTGCAGATACTCGATCAGCAGGTCGCGCCGCCGCGGCGCGTCGCCCAGAAGCGCGCGCACCTCTTCCCAGGGCCCGTCCTCGAGCTGGCGGCCCTTGGGGGTGCGCCGCCCCTTGCCCTTGCCGGATTTCCAGACGCCCTTGCGTTCGTCGAGTGCCATTGCGCGTGTCCTCCTGCGTCGCTGACGCAGCCATATCGCCATGCCGCCCCTCGGGCGGGACCAAAAGCGACATTTGCCGCGCCGGATGCGTTTTCCTGCCGGGGAATTGGCACGGACCGGCGCGGGTTTCGAGTCGCGACGGGCCGTGGCCGCCGCGAAACCGGTGGCGCCGTGGCGGGCGATCTGGCAAGCTGTGAACATGCGCCAGATCGCCTCCGTCCTTGCCCTTGCCGCAGCGCTCGCCGGCCCTGCCTCCGCCCAGATGAGCGCCGAGGAATTCGACGCCTATACGCGCGGCCAGACGTTCTTTTACGGGGCCGAGGGGCAAGAGCCCTACGGGGCCGAGGAATACCTGCCGGGCCAGCGGGTGCGCTGGTCGTTTCTCGACGGGGAATGCCAGGAGGGGTACTGGTATGCCGAGGGGCCGCTGATCTGTTTCGTCTACGAGAACCGCCCCGATCCGCAATGCTGGAGCTTCGAGCGAAGCACCGGCAGGCTGGTGGCGCGGTTCGAGGGCGACTCGCCCATGACAGAGCTTTATGAGGTGCGGAAATCGCGTGAGCCGCTGCAGTGCCCGGGCCCCGAGGTGGGCGTCTGATTTGACGAATCCCGATCTGTGATGCCGTGATTTCCACTTTTTTCGGCTTATGGGTTTTCGGAATCGAACATTTTTGAGAATCCGGCCTAGGGTCCCTTGCGGGCGCGTGACACCATCACGACGAGCGGCGGACTGTCTCGCGAGGCTTGCCCCCACGCATTTGCAAACCTATTCTGAGAACATGGCAAATCTGCGAAGAAAGGGGCCGGGCACATGGCGGCGCGCAAACTCTATGCCGGGGCCAAGCTGCGCGAAACGCGCCAGAGGCTCGCGCTGACGCAAAAGGATTTCGCCGCGAAACTGGGGGTTTCGCTGCCATATCTCAACCAGATGGAAAACAACAACCGGCCGCTCTCGACGACCGTGGTGCTGGCGCTGGCGCAGGAGTTCGGCTTCGACGTGACCGAGCTCAGCACCGGCGATGCCGAGCGGCTGGTCTCGGACATGCGCGAGGCGCTGGCCGACCCGCTCTTCGGAGCCGAGCCGCCGCCGCTGGCCGATCTGCGGCTCACCGCCTCCAACGCCCCGGCGCTGGCGCGGGCGTTTCTCGAATTGCACCGCGCCTACCGGCAGACCCACGAGCGGCTGGCCAGCCTCGACGAGGCGCTGGGGCGCGAGGATGCCCGCAGCCCGGCGAGCCCCTGGGACGAGGTGCGCGATTTCTTTCACTACTGCGACAACTATATCGACGCGGTGGACCGCGCCGCCGAACGGCTGGCCGAGGGGGCGAGCGCGGGCGGGATCGAGGCGCTGGCGCGCGCCCGGCTGCGTGACCTCGGGATCGGCGTGACCGAGGCCGACACCACGACCCTGCGCCATTTCGACCGCGAGACCGGCACGCTGACCCTGTCGGCGCGTGCGCCGTCGGAAACGCGGCGCTTTCAGCTGCTGCTGCAACTGGCGCTTCTGACGCAGGACAACCTGCTCGAGGCGACGCTCGATTTCGCGCGGTTCCAGTCCGAGGGCGCGCGCGCCATCGCCAAGATGGGGCTGGCCAATTACTTTGCCGGGGCCGCGCTCATGCCCTATGGCGCGTTCCTGTCCACGGCGCAGGGCGTGCGTCACGATCTCGAGGTGCTGGCCCTGCGCTTCGGCGCGTCGATCGAGCAGGTCTGCCACCGGCTCTCGACCTTGCAACGGCCCGGGGCCAAGGGCATCCCGTTCTTCTTCGTGCGGGTCGATCAGGCGGGCACCATCACCAAGCGACATTCGGCCACGCGGCTGCAATTCGCGCGGTTCGGCGGCGCGTGCCCGCTGTGGAACGTGCACCGCGCCTTCGAGACGCCGGGCCGTTTCCTGCGGCAACTGGCCGAGACGCCCGACGGGGTGCGCTATATCAGCCTCGCCTGCGATGTCAGCAAGCCCGGCGGCAGCTTCGGCGCGCCGGTGCGCCGCTTTGCCATCGCGCTCGGGTGCGAGGTCAAGCATGCGGGCGATCTGGTCTATGCCGACGATCTCGACGTGACCAACGCCCGCGCCTTCGAGCCGATCGGCATTTCCTGCCGCATCTGCGAACGCACCGACTGTCATCAGCGCTCGGTGCCGCCGCTGGAGCGGCGCTTGCAGGTCACGCCCGACGAGCGCGGGGTGCTGCCCTACACGGTGGGGTGAGGCGCAGGGCCTGGGAGGGGCGTTCTGGCCTGGAGCAGCCATTCGCCTGCGTCCCCCGCGCGGCTCTCAAGCAGCGCCACCAACGACCGCTCCGGGTCAGGCCCCCCCCACATCGCCGTCCGTCCCTCACGGCGGATGCGCCCTGGCCGCCGTGACCGAGGGGATATCGCACCGACGGAATACCGACGAAATACAGACGAGATACCGACACGGGGACCGCAGGCCGTTTCGCGGACCGTGCCGCGCCCCCTATCCCTGGTGTTCGGCCCCGATCCCCTGGAACATGGCGCGCAGATCGACGGTGCTCTCCTCGCCGATCCGGTCGAAGCAGCGGTCGAGCCACGCGGCAGCCGTCTCGCGCCCGATGTCGCGCAGGCGGGTCAGGAAGGCCCATTCCACGTTCATCTTGGACGAGGCCCCCATCGGCTTCATCGCCTCTTCGTTCTCGATCAGGTGGACCTTTACGGGGCGGTAATGGCCGGGCGACAGCTTGCCCTGGCCGATCAGCCGATCGACGAAGTCGATGGCGCGCAAC
The DNA here is from genome assembly GCA_913055965.1 of uncultured Roseovarius sp. GTDB lineage: Bacteria > Pseudomonadota > Alphaproteobacteria > Rhodobacterales > Rhodobacteraceae > Roseovarius. The sequence continues at coordinate 3,989 of CAJXKX010000042.1, read as the reverse complement.
TCCTTGAGAAGGCTGGCGTTGAAGCTGATCTCGTTCATCCGGTTCTGGATGTCCTGCGCGGTGCGCGGGGTGCCCTTGCGCTCGATCGGGTTGATCTGGACGACCACGATATCGTCGGTGCCGGTCTTGCCATAGAGCGGAAACAGGGCGGGGTTGCCCATGTAGCCGCCATCCCAATAGGGCACCCCGTCGATCTCGACCGCCTGGTAGAGCGTCGGCAGGCAGGCCGAGGCCATGACCATGTCCACGGTCAACTCCTCGCGCGGGAACACCTTGACGCGGCCCGTTTCGACATTGGTGGCCGAGACGAACAGCTCGAACGCGGTGCAGCGGCGCACCATCTCGAAATCGACGCTCTCGGCCACCAGATCGCGCAGCGGATTGATGTTGAGCGGGTTGAGCTGATAGGGCGAGGCCACGCCGGTGAGCGCGTTCATGAAATGGTAGAACGGGTTGTTCTCGAGCCCCCAATTGCCGGTGACACGGTCCACCGGGGTGCGCTGCAGCGGCGTGTGGCGGACACTCGCGCTCATCGAGCGCCAGAAATCGTCGAGCGCGGCGCGCGCGCCCTCGGGGCCTGCGCGGGTCATGCCGTCGGCGAGCGCGACGGCATTCATCGCCCCCGCCGAGGTGCCCGAGACGCCCGCGATCCTCAGGCGGCCATCCTCGAGCAGGTAGTCGAGCACGCCCCAGGTGAAGGCCCCGTGCGCGCCGCCGCCCTGCAGCGCGAGGTTGACGGGTTTCTGCCCCTTGGCCATCACGAGACTCCTTGCTGCGTTGCGGCGCGACCTGTCATAGCGCAGATCGCGCGGGGAAAGTAGGGAAAATACGCCCGCGCTCACGGGCGCGTGCGCTCAGCGGGAAAACGCCACGGGCAGGTTGAAGCGGTGGCGCGCGCCGGGAAGGCGGCCCGGGGCCGCGGGCAGCCGGGCGCGGCGCACCGCCGTCACCGCCGCCGCGTCGAGGCGCGGATCGCCCGAAGAGCGCCGCAGCCCGACCCCGAGGAGCCGCCCGTCGGCGGCGATATCGAGCACGAGATGCGCGGTGCCCGTGGCCCGCGTGCCTGCGGGATAGCGTTTGTGCCGCTCGATCCGGGCCCGGATCGAGCCGCCCCATTGCCCCATGAGGCTGGCGCGGGTCGCGGCGTCGATCCGTGCGGGAGGGCTGGCCTCTGCCTGCCCGCCCGCCTGTGCGCCGCCGGTGCCGCGCGCCACTTCCTGTGCACGCGCCGGGGCGGAGGACGGAGCAGGGTCGGCGGGTCGTGCGGGGCGGGCGCGGGGCCGGGTGGCCGGGGGCGGCGGTGCCTGCGCCGCCGGTGGAGCGCGGTCCACGTGCGGCAGGGTCGCGATCTGCGGCGCGCGGGGCGCGTCGGGCGGGGCCGGGCGCGCGACCGGAGCGGCGCGGACCGGCCCGGCGTGCATGGGCCGGGGTGCGGCCTCGGGCGCGCCTGCGACCGGCGGCGGGGCCGCAGCGGGCGCATCGGCCGCGACCCGCGGTGCGGGCAGAGGCAGCGGCGCGCGCGCGACCTGCGGGCGCGCGGGGGCGTCGCCGGCACGGGGCAGGGGCGCGGGCACGGGCGGGGCGTCATGGCCTGCCTCGGGGCGCATCGCAACCGGCTGCGCGTCCGGTGGCGGGGCGGTTCTGTGCGCGGGGGCCACGTCCTGCACCGTGACTGGGCGTTCCCACGCCTCGACCATGGCCGCCATCCGGGGCGAGGCGGCGGCCAACGTGGCGCTGTCCGCGCCCGTGGCGCCGCCCGCGCCGCCGCCCTCGGGCGCGGCGGTCCAGATGCCCGCATGCACCGCCGCCGCCAGCGCCACGAAGCCCGCGAATTCCAGCCCCCGGATCATCGCGCGGCCCCCGTCAGGATCTCGACCTCGGCGATCCCGCGCGCGGCGAGTTGCGGCAGAAGCCGCGCAAGCGCGCGCGCCTCGAGCCGCGCATCGGCGCGGATCTGGAGCGGCGCGTCGGCGGCGGCGCGGGCGGCGAGCGCATCGAGCACCGCGTCGCCGCGCGCCTCGTTGAAGGCGAGCCGTCCCTCGGCATCCATGTGGAGCGTGTCGGCGGGTGCTGCGCGATCGCCGCCCGCGGCGTCTGGCAGGGTCACCTCGAACGGCGCGGGCGGCGCGATCTGCGCGCTCATCAGAAAGAAGATGAGCAGCAGGAACACCACGTTGATCATCGGCACGATGGGCTCGGGGGCGCGGCGGCGGCGGGGGGCGGAAAACTGCATGGGCCTAATCCACCACCACGACGCGGCCCAGCCCTGCGGCGCGCAGCGCGTCGCTGACCGCGATCAGCCGTTGCAGGTCCACGCCCGCGTCGGGGCGCAGCACCACGATGTCCGAGGGGTCCGACATCAGCGGCGCGAGGGCGTCGGGCAGGGCGTCGAGGGCCGTTTCGCGGCCGTTGAGGCTCAGCGTCCCGGCGCCGACGGTCACGAGGCGCGGCGGGCCCTCGTAGCCGGTCTCGCCGCCGCCGGTCGCCACCGGCAGGCTCAGGTCATGGCCGAAACGCGCGGCCAGCATGAAGAACACCAGCAGCAGGAACACCACGTCGATCATCGGCGTGAGGCTGGGGCGGCGGGCTTGGCGGGGCGGGCCGAACTGCATCATGCGCCTGCCCCCGGTGCCGTGAAGATGCGGGTGGCCGCATCCTCGATGTCGGCCTGCACGTGATCGGCCACGCTCTCGAACCATGTCAGCGCCGCCGAGGCGGGGATCGCCACCGCCATGCCCGCCGCAGTGGTCAGCAGCGCCTCCCAGATGCCGCCGGCGAGCACCGACGGGTCGGCGCTGTTGCCGCTGGCCTGAAGGGCCTGGAACGCGGCGATCATGCCCAGCACCGTGCCGAGAAGGCCGATGAGAGGGGCGATGGTGGCGATCAGTTCGAGCGCGCGCAGCCCGGCGCGCGCCTCGGCCAGCAGTGTCTTGGCCACGCGGGCGGTTTCCTCGCGCGCCTGCGCCTCGGACCAGTCGGGGGCCGCCGCCGCCTCCATCGCGGCGCATGCGAGCCGGGCGCGCAGGGATCGGCGCGGGCGCAGGAGGGCCGTGGCTTCGGCCCGCTGCCCGTGCTGCCAGAGCGCCACGGCGCGTTCGGTCATGGCCCCCGACCACGCGCCGCCCAGCATCAGACGCCAGAGTTTCCACAGGATCAGGGCGAGGGTCAGCACCGACAAAACGGCGATCACCCAGAGCGCCGGGCCACCGCGGTCGAGAAAGCCGGTGAGGGTGGTCTCATCCATGACGGGCCTCCCGCGTGATGTCGCTGGCTTGCCAGAGCGCCACGCCGCGCGCAACCGCGTCGTGGACCGCACGCCCCACGGCCTCGCCCGTGCCGGTATGCATCCCGGCGTAGCGGATATCGCCCTTGGGGGCCGCGATGGCGATGCAGTCGGTGCCGGTGCCGGTGGCGAGGCCGGTGGGCAGCGTCATGCCCGCCGCCATGACGGCGGCGGTGCGGGCCTGCGTGGCGATGCCGAGCGCTTCCAGCCGGGCGGCCTCGGTCAGGCCCGCGCCGATCTCGACGGCGATGTTGATGGTGCCCCATCCTTGCGCCGCCGGGGGCAGGCGGTGGCCCACCGCTTCGGCATTGGAGAGCCCCACCGTGGCCACCGCGCGGGCATGGACGCCATCGGCGCGGGCTTCGGCGAGGGTGAATTGCGAGATGTCGCAGGAGGTCAGGAAGCACACCGCGTCGCGCGCGCCGCGCGCGGCGAGTTGCGCATCGAGCCAGAGCGCCGCGTCGAGATCCTCGGGCAGGTCGGCATTGCGCACCTCGCGCCACAGGATGCGCCGGGCGGGCACGAGGCCCGGGCGGTTCAACGCCCAGCTGAGCACAGGCATCTCCCCGGCGAGATCGAGCGTGAGCCATGGCGGTTCGAGGCGCGGCGCGGTCATCGGATCACTTCGAGCGGCTGAAAGACGGGGCCCTGCGGCGTCTGCGCGTAATGGGCGGTGACGTGAAAGACGCGCGCGAGGTTCTCGGGC
>CAJXKX010000041.1 GCA_913055965.1 uncultured Roseovarius sp. | reverse complement strand
CCGGCGGGTCGGCGCGGCGGCGCAGATCGCCCAGCGTGCCCTGCGCCACCATCCGGCCGCCCGACAGGATCACCATGCGGTCGGTGCGCGCCTCGACCTCGGTCAGCGCGTGGCTCGACAGCAGGATCGCGGTGCCCTCGGCGGCGAGCCCGTCGAGGATCTCGTAGAAATCGCGCCGCGAGACCGGATCGAGGCCGGATGTCGGCTCGTCCAGCACCATCAGGCGCGGGGTGCCGATCAGCGCCTGCGCCAGCCCGACGCGCTGCCGCATCCCCTTGGAATAGGTGCCGATGCGGCGCTGCGCGGCATCTCCGAGGCCCACCCGTTCGAGCAGGGCGGGCGCGCCCGATGCGGGCAGCCCGCGCAGGCGCAGGTAATGGGCGATCTGCTCGCGCCCGGTGAGGGCGGGGTGAAAGGCCGCGTTCTCGGGCAGGTAGGCCACGCCGTCGCGCGCACGCGGCGATCCCGGCGCGGCGCCCAGCACCTCGACCTCGCCCGCGTCATGGGCGATGAGGCCCAGCACGATCTTCATCAGCGTGGATTTGCCCGCGCCGTTATGGCCCAGGAGCGCCACGCGCTCGCCCGCCGCGACCGAGAGCGACACATCGCTCAGCGCCGCCGCGCCGTCGAAGCGCTTAGTGAGATGTGAGAGGGTCAGCATCGTTCAACCTTCGTGTCTTTGCCGCCGCGATCGCCTCTGCCTCGGCGGCGAGGAGCGCGGGCGGCACGGGAATGTCGAGGGGCCGGATCAGCGGCGCGCTGTCGATCACGCCGCCGGGCAGGGTTGCGGGAAAGGCGGCCTGCGACCAGCGCACCAGCCGCACCGCGGGCGAGCCCAGCAGCAGCTTGGCCGCAGGCTGCGACCACAGGATGTGATCCATCAGGTCGTTGGGCCGGAACGCGCTGTCGGCAAGCCCGTCGCCATCGAGATCGAAGGCCGCATGATCGGACCAGAAATTGCCGCGCCCGCCCAGGCTCCATTCCACGTCGGTCGTGCCGACATACTTGACCTGCGTGCGGTTGCCGACAAAGGCGTTGCCGGTGATGCCGTTGCGCTCGGACCCGGCGGTGAAATGGATGCCGATATCGCAGCCCTCGAACCGGTTGTTCGCGATCAGGTTCTTGTGGGCGTTGTAGATGAAGGTGCATTTCTCGTGCGTGCCGCCCCGGATCAGGTTGCCGGTGACATCGGAATTGTTGGTATAGTTGAGCATCAGCCCGTGGGTGCGGTCGCCGAGCGACAGGTTGTCCTGCACCGTCACGCGGTCGGAATACATGATCGCGTAGCCCAGCGTGTTGCCGATGCTGATATTGCCGCGCACCTCGGACATGCCGGTATGCATGAAATGCACCGCGAAGCGCAGGTCGCGAAAGGTATTGTCCGCGAACACGTTGCGGCGCGAGACATTGCTGAAGATGCCGTCGCGGCCCAGGCGGATATCGTTGCCGATCACCTGCGCGCCGGGGGCGTTCCAGACATAGACACCGTTGCCGCGCGCGTTCATGCGGTGATCGCTGCGCCCCACGATGGTGTTGCCGCGCACGATGCTGTCGGCTGCGCCGTGGATATCGACGCCGTAGAGATTGCCGAGGATGCGGTTGTCCTCGATCACGGCGCGGCGGGCGGTCCGGGTGAGTTGCACGCCCGAGTCGATCGCCTCGTGATCGTCGCCCGAGCCGGTGATCTCCAGCCCGCGCACGGTGATGTCGTCGCCGGTCACGGTGATGACCGAGCCCGCGCCGCCGCCGTCGATCACGGCCGCGCCGCGCCCGTCGAGCGTGATCGGCCGTGACAGGGTCACCGGGCCGCTGTGGCGGCCCGGTGCGAGGAGCAGCACATCGCCGGGGCGGGCCCCGGCGATGGCATGTTGCAGGGCACCGTCGCCCGCCCGCACGGGCACCTCCGCCGCCCATGCGAAGGGCACGGCGAGAAGGCTCAGAACGGCGAGGGCAATACGGTGCGGCATGGCTCAGGCCCCCTTCGGCTTGACCAGCATGCGGCCGCGCATTTCCATGTGCAGCGCATGGCAGAACCACTGGCAATAGTACCAGTAGACGCCGGGCTTGGACGCGGTGAAGGTGACCGAGGCGGTGGCCTGCGGGCCCACCTCCATCGCGACGCCGTGGTTGTTGAGGCAGAACCCGTGCGTGAGGTCGTCGATATCGTCGAGATTGGTGACGATGACGGTGACCTCGTCGCCCTCGGTGACCTCGAACTTCTCCAGCGAGAAGCTGGGCGCGACGCTCGACATGTAGACCCGCACCTTGTCGCCGTCGCGGATCACGGTATCGGCCCAGTCGTCGATATTCACGCCATCGGCCTCGGCCTGCGCGCGGGTGGCGGCCCACATCGGGTCGTTGCGGTCCCAGGCGTTGCGCGGGTTGAGGATGTCGCGGCGCACGATGATGCTGTCATGCGGCTCGGCAAAGGTCGGGCCGTCATGCACCAGCGTCAGCCCGCCATCCTCGATCGCGAACAGCTGCTCGTTCTCGGGCTTGAGCGGGCCCACGTTGAGGAACCGGTCCTTGGAGAACTTGTTCATCGAGATGTACCACTTGCCATCCGCCTCGAGCGTCTCGCCCATGGAGGTGGAGTTGTGGCCCGGCTGGTAGTGCACATCCGCCTTTTGCAGGATGTACTCCACCGCTTCGCCCTTGGCGGCGCGGATCGCGGCGTCGATGTTCCACTTGACCACCTGGCTGTCGAGGAACAGCGTGGTAAAGGCGTTGCCCCGTCCGTCATAGCAGGTGTGAAGCGGACCGAGGCCCAGTTCCGGCTCGGCCACCACGACCGAGCGCGGATCGACCCCGTCCTCCTCGAAGAGCGCGTCGAACTTGCGCACGTCGAGCACCGAGACCGTGGGCGACAGCTTGCCGTTGACGCAGACATGGATCTTGTCGGGCGCGGTGTTGATGCCGTGGGGGCTGTTGGGGATGGGCACGTAGCGGGTGTATTTCTTGTTCCGCTCCTTGCGCCCGTCGATCACCTTGACGCCGTTCATCTCGGTATAGTCGCCCTCGGCGATGCCCTTTTCGATCTCGGTGAGGTTGAAGATCACGACATGGTCCATCTCGTTCTCGGTCATCTCGGGCAGGGTCATGCCCATTTCCGAGTTGTACGAGGTCGAGAAGGCGTATTTGCCCTGGTAGTCGCAATCGGTGTTGTCGAGATTGCCCGACACCATCACCTGCCACGCGATCTCCATCGTGTCGCCGTCGATGGCGGTGAAGAAGTTCACGTACTTGTCGGGCTCGTCGAGGATCGAGCCGTCATTGACGATCGGCACCTCGTCCTCGCCATTGGCGAAGACATAGCCGGTGCGCGGCCATTTCTGCGGGCGCAGGCCGTGGATCGCCTTGGCGTTGGGAATCTCGACGATCTTGTCGGGCTTCATCACGTCGCAGCGCACCCGCGCCACGCGGGTATTGGCCTTGTCGTTCATGAAGATGTAGCGCCCGTCATAGGTGCCCTCGGTAAAGGACATGTGCGGGTGGTGCAGATCGCCGTTGTCGTGGATGCGCTTGCCGTTGGCGTTGAGGAACGCGCGGGTCTCGGGCAGCATGCCGTCCTCGAAGATCTTCAGGCTCTCGTTGGTCTGGCCCCAGCCGGTGGCAGAGCAGCGGTTGAAGACCGGGACGCGCATCAGCTCGCGCATCGACGGCACGCCGAGGATCCGCAACTCGCCGCTCTGGCCCGAGGACCAGATGCCGTAATACTCGTCAAGCTCGCCCGGCGCGAGGCTGGCGGCCCCGGCGGCGGCGCGGGCCGGGGCCGTGCCCGCGGCGGTCGCAAGGCCCGCGGCCCCGCCCAGCATCGCGAGGCGTGCCCCGCCCGCGCCGCCGAGCAGCGCCGCGCCCCCCGCCGTCGCGCCCAGAAGGCCGCGCCGGCTGATCCCCGGTTTGTTGGTCGTGTCAGTCATCGACTTATCCTTTCGCTTGGTTGGGATGGTTGGTCAGAACCCGGTCGAGCGCTGCCGCGCCGCCCGAAGCGGTCTGCCGCCGCTTGAGCTTCTTGATGACGACCGGACATTTCGTTTCGGACTGGTAGAGCACCTGGCAGTGCATGCAGTTCAGGCATTCGTTGGGGTTGATCTCGCCCGTCGGGTGGATCGCCTGCACGAAGCATTCATGCGCGCAGGTCTGGCAGGGATTGCCGCACTCCTTGTAGCGCCTCAGCCAGTCGAAGGTGCGCAGCCGCGCCGGGATCGCCAGCGCCGCGCCCAGCGGGCAGAGGTAGCGGCAGTAGAACCGCTCGACGAACAGCCCCGCGAGCAGCAGCGCGGCGGCATAGGCCACGAAGGGCCAGGCGCGCACGAACTTGAGCACGATCGCGGTCTTGAAGGGCTCGACCTCGGCCAGCGCCTCGGCCTGCTCGATCGACGCCAGCGAGACGCCGAACAGCCCGAGGAAGACCATGTATTTCAGGGGCCAGAGCCGCTCGTGCAGGCCCCAGGGCAATGTCCATTGCGGGATGCCCAGCCTGCGCCCGACCTGGTTGGTCAGTTCCTGCAGCGCGCCGAACGGGCACAGCCAGCCGCAATAGGCCCCCCGCCCCCAGAAGATCAGCGCGGCGGCCACCGCGAACCACAGGATGAAGGTCAGCGGATCGAGGAGGAACGCCTGCCAGCTGAAATCCGATGTCAGCGCGCCGAACAGCGCCATCAGGTTGACCACCGAAAGCTGCGCGTTGGCATACCAGCCGAGGAACACCAGCGTCACCGTGAGGAAGGACATGCGGAACCAGTAGGTCACGCGCTCGGACCGCGTGAGGAACCCCTGGAAGAAGAACGCGCCGGTCAGCACCGCGAGCATCACCCCGAGGATCGCGACCTCGGGGATGTTGTCGCGCCAGATGCGCCGCCACAGGGCGCTTTGCGCCGCCTGTTCCTGCTGATCGGCCAGCGCCAGCGCGGCCTGCGACGCCTCGGGCGCGGCCTCGGCGCGTGGCAGTTCGCGCAGGTAGTGGCGCGGCAGGCTGTAGCCCAGTTCGAAGGTGGTGAAGACCCGCTCGATCGCCGCCACGTCGCGCTGCACCAGCAATTGCAGGCGGAAGGGCCGGGTCGGGTCGAAGCCGCTGTCGGCGGGTATCCTGAACAGGTCGGTCTCGCTGAAGCGCGGCGCGCCCGCGGCGGCGATATCGCCCAGCCTGCGGTGCCCCCGGTCGCGGAACCGCACCGAGATGTCATCCTGGATGAGCACGATACGGTCGAAGATGCCGCCGCGCACATAGCCCGATCCCTTGAAGGAATAGAGCCCGCGCCCCGCGACCATGATCGCGTGATCGCCCTCGTCGAGCCAGGCGTCGAGATTGGCGTATTCCGCCGTGCCCAGAAGCGCGCGCCCCACCGGCGGCACCGAGACGAGCGCAAGCTGCATCTCGATGAACTGCGTCTCGGGCGGGGCGTCGATGGGGCGCTCTGCGGCGCGCGGATCGTCCACCTGCTCGAAGGCGGCGTTGACCTGCCCGACATCGAGCGACAGCCGCCGCAGGGTGCCGTCGCCCTCGAGCGTCATCCAGTCCTGCGCCGCCTCCGCGCCGGGGTCGATCTCGTAGCGGGGGCCGCTGGGCGCGCGCGGCGGCTCGAGCCCGCCCAGCCCCAGCGCGCGCGCCACCTTGAGCCCGGCGCGCACGATGGAATCGTCGATCACCATGATCGTGACGGTGGCCCCGGCGATGATGTCGAGATCGCGCGCCGTGCCCTCCGCCTCGGCTTCGGCTACGAGGTCGAGCCCGGCGTAATCGGAGGCGAGCGCCTTGATCTTGCTGTCGGGGATGCCGATCAGGATGATCGGTTCGGAATGCTTGACCAGTTGCACGCCCATCACCCGGGCGTCGTGATCTACGGCCACCATGGTGTGGATCGGCTTGCCGGAATAGCCGGTTGTGCCGACGAAATCCGAGGCGATGAAGGCAAAGCCGATGGTCTCGCCGCCCCGCAGGACCGGCACCACGGGAATATCCTCGCGCATCGGACCATAGCCATCGGCCCCCGCGACGAGGTCGGCGGCAGGCATGTCCGCGAGGAAACGGGGGAGATGCGGCTGTTGCGCCCGAAGGACGGCGGGCAGCACCAGCAGCAGGGCAAGGAGGAGGGGCAGCAAACGGCGCATCAGATCACTTCTTGTTGGGTCGGGGGGCCACGCGGGGACGGGTAGAGCGCCGGGCGGGCGGGCAGGGCGGGCGCGGCGGCCTTCGGCTGCGCGGCGCGGCGGGGCAGGGCCATCGCCGCCCGGACCTGCTGCGCGCCGGGCACGAGCGCGGCTGCGGGCGCGCAGGCGGCGCAGCAGGTCTCGCATTCCGAGAGCGGATCGTCGGAGAGCGGATTGCCCTCGGCATCGACGCGGATCGTCTCGGCCCCGTCGGAGCCGCAGATCACCATCTCGAACCCCGCCGCCTGTCCGGGCAGCGGCAGCAGCCCGGTCACCAGACCGGGCAGCAGGGCCATCAGCAGCAGGGTTCGCAGCAGCATGTTCATGGGGTCTTGATCGTCTGTTTCGGCGTCGGGTTTCTTGACGATCGTCAATCGCGGGCGGAAATTTTCATCTTCGGGGCGGGCGCGTGGGGAACGCGGCGGATACCGGCAGAACCGGGAATTCGCCGCGCCCTCTCAATGGGATGTGCCCTCTTCGAAGGTGATCTTGTTCCACACGTTGTACTTGCCCGAGGGCTTTCTCATGGGCAGGCGCGTGACCTCTTCGAGGGTGCGCGCGTCATAGACGATCACCGCGCCGTCCTCCTCCCAGACCGAGACCAGCGCGTGGCTGCCGTCGCGGGTGAACTCGGTATGCGCGACGGTCTTGCCCGGCGCGGGGCGCAGGGTGCGGACGATCTCGAGCGTCTGCTTGTCGATGACGTGCATCGCGTCGCGATTGGGGCCGAAGAACACGTCGGCCCAGGCATAGCGGCTGTTGGCGTGGCTGCGCATGAAGAAGCCCGGACCCTCGGTCTCGATCCGCCGGACCGTCTGCCATGTCTCCATGTCGATGACGGAAATCATCCCTTCCTCGAGATGCGGCGTGGCCATGACGCGGGTGCCGTTCCATTCCCAGGTGATGCCCGATCCCAGATGCGGCATGCCCGGCAGGTCGATCTCGGCCACTTCCTGCCCGATCACCAGATCGAGCACGCGGGCCTTGCCGGTCTCGCGCGAGGCGCCGATCAGGTGCTCGTAGGAGGGGTCGAAGAAGAAATCGTCGAGGATATGGGCGACCGTCATCTTGCGGACGGGAAACCGGCGGGCGATGTCGGGCGGGCCTTCGACGCGGGTATCGTGGACCCAGCCCAGATGCGGCGGGTCGTCGGAGGTGAAGATTTCCCAGACCTCGGGGATGTCCTTGAGCGCCAGCACGAAGCTTTCGCGCGGCGGCGCCTGATAGACCGCCGAGACGCGGCTCGGCCTGCCGTCGCGCCCGCGCACCTCGATCACCTTTTCGGGTTCGAGCGTGGCCGCGTCGAGGATGGTCAGCGTCATCGGCAGGTAATTGGCCACGGCGAGCCATTTGCCGTCGGCGCTCAGCGCGATGTTGCGCGCGTTGAGCCCGGCGCGGACGCGGCCCATCTCCGTCAGGCCCCAGATATCGTATTTCTGCACCCAGCCATCGCGCGACATGATGTAGACGAAGCGCCCGTCGGGGCTGAATTTCGGGCCGCCATGCACGGCGAACGGCGTCTCGAACCGCGCCAGCAGGGCGAAGGTGTCGCCGTCGAGCACCGACACGTGGCTGTCGGCGATCTCGACCGCGAGGGTCACGTTCATCGGGTCGGCTTCGAACACGGGCCGGGCGGCGGGGGTGTAGTCGTCGCGGAACGTGCTGGTGGCGAGTATGTCGTCCATGCCCCAGTCCGGTGTGTGCGCGAGCGGTTGCGCGAGATAGGCCGCGATATCGGCGATCTCGGCCCCGGTCAGCACCGCGGCAAAGCCGGGCATCTGCGTGGCGGCGCGCCCGTCGCGGATCACCGTGTCGAGCCTCGGCCCGTACATGCGGCGCAGCGTTTGCGGGATCAGCGCGGGGCCGGTGCCACCGAGGCGGCTTGTCATGTGGCACGCGGCGCAATGCTGCTCGTAGAGCGCGCGGCCATTGGCCGGGTCGTCCCCGGCGCGGGCGGCGCTGCCGGGCATAACCGGCAGCGCCGCGGCCAGCATCAGCGCGGCGAATGAGTATTTCCGGCAAGATGAAGCGCCGGGGCGGTCAGAAGAAGCGGTGTTTGGGGTCATGGCTCTTGCCTCGGAAAGGGGTCACGGTCAGCCGCGCGGCCGGAGCCTGCGCCGGGTCGAGGCCGATCTCGGCATCCGACAGGTAGCAGGCCGGGTCCTCGGCCCAGGGATCGCCCGAGACCTGCAACGCGCGGATGCGGGTGTTGCCGCCGCAGACATGGCGGAACGCGCAGGCCCCGCAGCGGCCCTTGAGCGGGCGCGGGCGCTGGCGCAGCGTGGCCAGCATCGGGTCGCCGCCGGTCCAGAGCGCCGAGAAGGGCGTGCGCCTGACATTGCCGATCGTGTAGTCGGACCAGTAGGTATCGGGATGCACGCGGCCCAGAGGGTCGATATTGGCCACCCCCAGCCCCGAGGAATTTCCGCCCCAGGCCGCGAGATGCGCCTCGACATGCGCTGCGCGCGCGGCGTCGAAATTGTCCTGCACCCAGTGCAGGAAGCGCACCGCGTCGGCGTCGTTGTTGCCGGTCACGACCTCGAGCGGGGCATCGCCCGACACGGCCTTCCAGGCGCGCGCGATCAGCGTATCCATGGCCGCGCGGGTGCGCGCGTGCTGCGTGTCGTCGCCGCGATGCTTGTCGCCGCGCCCGGCATAGACGAGATGCGACAGGTAGAACTTGTCCACCCCCTCGCCCTCGCACAGGTCGAGCATGTCGCCCAGCATGTGCGCGTTGCCCTCGGTGATGGTGAAGCGCAGGCCCACCCGGACGCCGCGCCGCTTGCACTCGCGCACGCCCGCGAGCGCCGCTGCATAAGCCCCGTCGATGCCGCGGAACCAGTCGTTGGCGGCACCGATCCCGTCGATCGAGATGCCCACGTAGTCAAAGCCCAGATCGGCCACGCGCCGCGCCGCATCGCCGGTGATCTTCGTGCCGTTGGTCGAGAGCGCGAGATAGCGGAAGCCAAGGGCGCGCGCGTGCCCGGCGAGGTCGAAGAAATCCGGGCGCGACATCGGCTCGCCCCCCGACAGGATCAGCGCCGGGATGCCGAAGGCCTTGAGATCGGCCATCACGCCCAGCGCCTCTTCGGTGGACAGCTCGCCCGGAAACTGCACATCCGCCGAGGTGGTGTAGCAATGCCGGCAGCGCAGGTTGCAGCGGCGGGTGAGATTCCAGATCACCACGGGCCGGACCGCCCCGGCGCCCCGGCGCGGCAGGACAGGGGTGGGATCGGTCAGTTCGCGCATGTAATGGGTCAGTCGGAACATCGGTGGCGCTCCCTGGGCAGGCGCATCCCGGTCTTCTTGAGGATGCGCGTGGAATAGAGGATGTCGCTGCCCCGGCAGGCATCCCCGAGGATGGCGGCGATCTCGCGGCGGCGGGCCTCTGCCGCGTCGCGGTCGGCACCGTGGATCATGGCGAAGAGGTTGTAGGGCCAATCGGGCAGCGCGCGCGGGCGCAGGTAGCAATGGGTCACGAACCCGAGCGCGCCCACCGTCTCGCCCAGCGCCTCGGCGCGGGCGTCCTCGACATCCCAGACGCTCATCCCGTTGGCCAGCATGCCCAGCGCGAAATGATTGGTCGCCGCGCCGATCCGGCGGATCACGCCATCCGCCATCATCCGCTCGATCCGGGCGAGAACCTCGTCCTCGTCCAGCCCGAGCCAGGCCCCGACCAGCGCGAAGGGGCGCGGCGTGAGCGGCAGCCCCGCCTGCGTGGCAGTCAGGATGCGGCGGTCGGTCGCGTCGATGCTCATAGCGCCACCTGGAAGCCGATGAAGAATTCCCTGAGCTTGGGAAAGCGGTGGACGGTCAGGCCGGTTTCCCGCTCGATCCGGTCGGCCTCGGCCC
>CAJXKX010000040.1 GCA_913055965.1 uncultured Roseovarius sp. | reverse complement strand
CGGGCTTGGGTGCCAGCCGCGCCTCGAACTGCGCCGATTGCCGGTCGAGCAGGTCGCGCATCCGCGCCTGCGGCTGCAAGCTGATCTCGCCCACCAGATGCACGGCGACGTAGTTCCACGTTGGCACCTGATCCTCGACGCCGTACCAGTCCGGCGAGACGTAGGAATGCGGCCCCTGCACCGCGAGCCGCGCAGGCAGCGGGTCGGACAGGAGCCGCGCGATGGGGTTGGAGCGCACGAGGTGAAACTCGGCCCGCGTGCCGTCCTCCGACAGCAGGAACGGGATGTGGCTGATCAGCGGTGCCTCGCCCGTCGCCACCACCAGCAGCCCGAACCCCTGTTCGCGCGCGAAGGCGATGTTGCGGGCCGCGTCGGCCTGACGAAAGGCGGGGTTGGGATGCATGGCGGCTCAGGTGGCGGTCAGCTGCGTGCCGGTATGGCCGGTCACGGTGGCGGGCACGATCGCGCCCTCGGGCCGGTCGCTGTCAAAGACCACTTCGGTGAATTGCTCGGTCCGGCCCATGCGCGCATTCTCCATCAGCACGGCATGGTGCCGCCCCTGCTGTTCGGCCAGATGCGCCGCCACCCGCGCTGCGCCCGCCGCGCGCAGCCGCGCCGCCCGGTCCTTGATCGCACGCCCGTCCACCTGCGGCATACGGGCGGCGGGGGTGCCGGGGCGCGGCGAGTAGGGGAACACGTGCAGCCAGGTGAGGTGACAGTCCTCCACCAGCCGCAACGAGTTCTCGAACGCCGCCTCACTCTCGGTCGGGAAGCCCGCGATGATATCGGCACCGAAGGTCATGTCGGGGCGCAGGCACCGCGCCGTCTCAGTGAAGCGGATCGCATCGTCGCGCAGATGCCGCCGCTTCATCCGCTTGAGGATCAGGTCGTCGCCATGCTGCAGGCTCAGGTGCAGGTGCGGCATCAGGCGCGGCTCGGTGGCGATGGCCTGCATGAGGTTGTCGTCCACCTCGATCGAATCGATCGAGGAAATCCGCAGGCGCGGCAAATCCGGCACCAGCTTGAGGATGCGCATCACCAGATCGCCCAGACGGGGCTGCGCCGGCAGGTCCGCGCCCCAGCTTGTCAGGTCCACGCCCGTGAGCACCACCTCGTTATAGCCCGCGCCCACCAGCCGCTTGATCTGATCGACCACGACACCGGCGGGAACGGATCGAGAATTGCCCCGCCCGTAAGGGATGATGCAGAAGGTGCAGCGGTGATCGCAGCCGTTCTGCACCTGCACATAGGCGCGCGAGCGGGTGCCGAACCCATCGATCAGGTGCCCCGCCGTCTCGGTCACCGACATGATGTCATCGACCTGCACGCGCTCGGTCTGCCCGATGAAATCCGCGGCGAGGCGGCCCCATGTGGCAGGCTGCATCTTCTCGGTATTGCCGATCACCGCATCGACCTCGTCCATCGCCGCGAAGGTGTCGGGCTCGGTCTGCGCCGCGCAGCCGGTGACGATCAGCCGCGCGCCGGGATTCTCGCGGCGCAACCGGCGGATTTCCTGCCGCGCCTTGCGCACCGCCTCCGCCGTGACCGCACAGGTATTGACCACCACGGCATTGCCCAGCCCCGCCTGCCCGGCAAGATCCTTCATCGCCTCGGTCTCATAGGCGTTGAGACGACAGCCCAGGGTGGTGAAACGTGGCGCGCTCATCTCAGCCCCGCGAGGAATTGGGCGGTGAGCACGCCGGAGGCCACGTGGCAGGTCTCGCCGGTCATCCAGACACCATCCTCGCGCCACTCGACCTCGAGCGTGCCGCCATCGAGGGTGATCCGCACATGCCGCCCGGTCAGCCCCCGCCGCGCGGCGGCCACCGCCACGGCGCAGGAGGACGAGCCCGACGCGAGCGTCACGCCCACGCCCCGCTCCCAGACCCGCATGCGCAGATGGTCGGGGGCGATCACGCTCGCCACCTGCACATTTGTGCGCTCGGGGTAGAGCGGGTGATGCTCGTAGCGCGGCCCGAAACGGTCGAGCGGCACCGCCTCGGCATCCTCGACGAAGAAGGTGCAATGCGGGTTGCCCATGCCGGTGGCGGTGGGGCCGCCCTCGATGGGCAGTTCCAGCGTCTCCATCGCCTCGGCGAGCGGGATGTCCTGCCACTCCAGCTGCGGCGCGCCCATGTTGACCGAGGTAAGCCCCCCCCCCGCATCGACCGCCTGCAACCTGCCCCGCGCGGTGGTGAGCGTCAGCGCGCTCTTGCCCGTCTCCTCCATCAGGTGCCGCGCGATGCAGCGCGTGGCATTGCCGCAGGCGGCCGAGGTGGAGCCGTCGGCATTGTAGAAGGTCAGATGCGCGTCGGCATCGCCCTCGCCAGCTCCGATGACCGCCAGCTGATCGAATCCGATGCCGCGATGCCGGTCCGCGATCGCGGCCACGAGGGCCGGGCCGGGGGAGAGGGACGGGGCACGCCCGTCGAGCACGACGAAGTCGTTTCCCAGCCCGTGCATCTTCATGAAGGGCAGCCCTGTTTCGCGCGCGTCGGTCATGCGCGCGCATATACGCGCGCCCGCGACGGATTTCCAGCACCGAGCACGCCCGCGCCGCGTTTTCGGGGTTGACCCCCCGCGCCACGCTTTCTAGATACCGCGCCTAGTGGGCCGTTAGCTCAGTTGGTAGAGCAACTGACTTTTAATCAGTGGGTCGCAGGTTCGAATCCTGCACGGCTCACCACTGGTCAAGATTAATCTCCTTTTTTCAGGGGTTTGGCCTCGGGTTTGGCGAACCTTTCGGGAAGGTTCACCACGTTTTGTTCGCCGTTCGGTCTCGCGATCAGCTTGTCAAAGGCGGAATCGGCCATGCCTTCGCGCTGCGCCTCGGCGGTATACCTCTGCACCTCGGAAAGCGTCTTGTGGCCTGTCACGGCCCCGATCTCGTGCGCGGTTGCCCCGGCCTCGGCCAAGCGCCGGGCGCAGGCTTTGCGCAGCCCGTGCGCGGTGCAGGCGTCCAGCCCGGCCTTGTTGCACCATTGGCGCATGAGGTTGCCCAGCCCCTCGGGCGAACGTGCCTTGCCCCGCGACGTGGCGAGGAATGTTCGGTCATCCGGCAGGGCGGCCAGCACGTCGCGCAAGTCCGCGTGTATCGGGATGCTGACCAGCACGCCGCCGGTGCGCGCCGTTTTCTGGCGACGGTATTCGATCCGGTCTGCCTTTACGTTCCACGGCCCCAGCTTCACCACGTCCACGCGGGCCGCGCCGGTGTAGAGCATCAACGCCACGGCCCGGTGCGCCAGCGTGCCCGTCTTGTGAACCTCGAAGAAACGGGCGATCTCGCCCTCATCCCAAGTATGAAAGCCGGTGCTGTCCACGCGGTAGGGCTTCGTCGTGCGTGCGGGGTTGTCCTGCCGCCAGTCCAGGCTCACCGCATGATCCAGCAGCGTGATAAGCCGCTTGCGCAGATTGTTCGCTGCCGTGGGCGTCTCGGCCTTCTCCGCGAGGATGTTCTGGACGTGCCGCCGCTGCATGAGCCTCACCGGCTTGTCACCGTGCGCCTCGCGGAATTTCTCGATCACTCCACGATAGACGCGCTTCGTGCTGTCGGAAAGCCCGAGAAAATCGGGGCTGCGATAGTAGGACGCCACCAGCGCAGATACAGAGCCGGGCTTTGTCCGCTCGGCCCCGATCAACCCGCGCACGCGGTGCCCTTCATGTGCCGCCTCGTAACGCATCACGAATTCGTCTGAGCCGTATTCGGTGCCCAACTCGGCAGAGAAACCGCCCTTGCGGAAACGCCACCGGCGCTTGCCGTGGCGGTCAGTGTAGGGCGAGGCGTGCGGGAATTGGCGCTTGTGTTTCATGCCGCATCCCAAGGGTTGTTCGCCTCATCCGACGCGGTGTCGGACGTGTAGATGATCACCTTACCGTCCCGTCCGATCTCCGTGCGCGCAACCGGAATGCCTGCATCCCGATACGCCTTGAGGTATCGGGTAAGCTCGGCTTGGGTTACGGCGGCGCGGCGATCAGGCATTGTCGTCCTCAGTCACCAGCGCGAGCGCCTTTCCAGAGCGATGGGCCAAATCAATCCCCAACGCCATCTGATCCAAGACTATCACGGGTCCCGCAGTGCGCGGGTCACCCTCGCTACCTCGGAAATGGCGATCAACGCTTTGGTCCCATGTGTGGGTGCCGTCTGCGAACCAGATGAAGAAGCGGGCGGGCAGGGCGCGCCCCTTGCCGGGAATGTCAAGTTTCGAACGAAAAGCCGCGCGGCCAAAGCGGTCTAGGCGGCTTAAAATCGGGTCGGACAAACCCTTCTCGAATTCACTCAGAGGCGCATTCGCCAAGAGATGCGGTTCACCCGCATAAGCGACTCTGCAAGTCAAGGCGTGCCATGCGAGGCCCAAAGCAAGAATATCCACCACCTCTACGGCTTGCTTGGGCGATACGCCTTTATCGGCCAAAAGCCCAAGAGCATAGAGTTCACAGAGATCAAACACGTCTAAGCGGGCATGGCCCTGGATTGGGGGAAGAAACCCATACCGACGCCAGTTTCGTTGCTGTGTCATTGAGACACGGCAGATTTCCTCTGCCTCCCGTGACGTGAAATGAGTGAGCTCGACGTTAAAGATCATGATCGCCTCCGTTATATGTGTTCTTTGACACATTTTCCAAATCGTGTCAACCGACACGTTTCTCGGGTGATCACGCATCAACCTCACGGCTAAGCGCTCCCCGCCAAGCGTCCGGAATGCTTCGCGAACAGGGCGTGTGCTAGGCGAATGATCATCGTTCCGATGGGCACGAAAACACTCGGCTCTCCGGTGAACATTTCCGCCTGATCGAAGCTATCGAAGAAGGTCAAAGACACTTTTCCTTCGCGCTTCACCGCCCGGACCAGGGCTTCCTTGTTGAAGTCGCCTTTGGAAATCTCGTTGTATAGCGTCTGGATCGTGCCGCTGATCCAGTCCTCGACCTCTTGGTCATCCGGGGCAGCGTTATAGCGGGCAAGCCCGTCATAGAGCATATTGTAGACGAGGTGGCGGGGCGTGTATTCAACACGGCCCCTCTCGCGGCCTTCTGTGTCCCGCATTGCCATCGCCTGACCTCGTGCGATGCGCGTTCGCATGGTGGCGCGGTTGACGCCAATCAGGTCCGCACCGGCTGCGCCCTCCAAGATGTAGTCCCACCTTTGGATCAGAAAGTTGAGGGCATGATCGGTCGAGTGATCGTTCATGGTGAATCTCCTTTTCGGAGATCATGGCGCAGATTAGGTTTCGACGCAACAAAGAAGTTGCAGCGAAACAAAAACCGGGCGAATCCCGCCCGGCCCTTGTCGATCTGGTGTATGCCCAGCCCAAAAGTCTTGACGATGGCAATACTTTTCAACCGACCGGCTCAGGAGCGGGGCGAGGTTGCGCAGAAAGGCTGGAAAAGTGGTGTTGATAAAGCCAACACCACTACAGCCGCCGACCTTGGCTTGCGCCGCGACGAAATCCACGAAGCCCGTCGCAAAGGCGTCACGCGGCGAACAAATCTTCCAGCGCATCCCCGATGCCCACCAGCGCGTTACGTTCCATGACGTTGACGGGGTGATCTGATGGGGTCTGCCCAATCGCGAAAACGACGATCTGTAGCGCCGCCACAAGATTTTCAGCCTTCGCCATCTTGTGCTCCAAGTCGCGGTCGATGGTGCTTTCGTCTTTCATTTCCGGCCCTCCGCCTCGATTTCCTCCAACTTGTTTGCCAGCTTTTCCAGCCGCTCTTGCAACGTGTCGGCCATAGGAAAAACGGCATTTCGGCCATTTGGGTCGTCCAGGAGGATATTCAGCCCCGAGGCAAGCCCCCAAAGCATCACGGCCTCGCTCTGCGCCTCTGCAATTCTCTTGTCCATTGTCTTGGTCTCCTTTTGTGGTATTACACTATTAGTGCAACACTGCATCAATAACGCATACTGCATCAAAAGTGCAAGGTGAAAATATGACGCCCGAACAATGCCGCGCCGCTCGTGCCATGCTGGGAATGTCGCAAGGTGATCTCGCCAGCGCCACGGGCGTTGCAAAGCGCACCATTGCGGGCTTTGAAATGGCGCAGAGTTCCCCCTATCCGCGCACCATCGCCGCGATCCGCGCCGCCCTCGAATCCGCCGGGGTCGAGTTCATCGCGGAGAATGGGGGCGGCGCTGGCGTGAGGCTGCGTAAGGGGGCCTAGCCCATCACCGCGTCGAACAGCGCCGGTGACAGAGCGTGCCGCGATCCGCGCTGAATCGTCTTCACGCCCTCGGGCGGATCATCGTTGCGGCTACTGGCGAAATGATCAAGGAACGCCCCGTCCATTGCGCGGATGATCTCGACATGATGCGGCGCGAAGGGCGTTCGGTTCAGGCGGCACCACGCCTCGATTTCCGAAAAGCTGATCGGGTTCGGCCCAAGGCTACTCCAGGCGCGCGCCCGTGAAAGATCGGCGAACGCGCGCCAGAGGATCGCACTGCCAGCAGGAAGGCGCGGCTCCCTGTCCTGCAGCTTCGCGACAACCGCCTCGCACAGTAGCGCGACGTAGCGGTCACTCCGCATTTTCGGTCATGTAGCTTGGAAGGATCGCGCCGCGTGTCGGGTCAATCGGCTCGCCGATCACGTCTTCGGGCCACGACATGCTGATCCAGGTGCGGCAATGCCCCCGCTCGACTAAGGCCAGTTGAGCGAAACCGCCCGCGTTATACGGATAGTCCATTTCATCCTGCAGAATCTTCCCGCTGGATTGGCGGGCCGCGCAGACAATGCGGGTCAGGACGCTCGCCTCATCATCGGCCTGATCCAGCCCGCAGGCTTTCCGAGATTCCGGGTCCGACGCGCAGCTCTCCCATGTGCTGTAGGGCGCTATCTCGTGTGCCACCCACGCCTCCAGGGTGGTTCTTTCGCCGGTCTCCCCGTTGATGCTGACTTTCGGATAGGTCAGCACGCGGAATGCCTTGAACTCTTGCGCGCCGTTCGACCACCCAGCCGCCAAGACGTTGCTGCGAATGTCATCGCACATGAGAAGACCGCTCTCGATCATGTGCTTTTGAGCATACCTGACCAACTCGGGAAGGACCTCGATCAGGTGATCGAACTCGCGAACCGACGGGGGAATGAACCGGTCAATGATGTTCTCCATCTTCCCCATGCCCGTGATGCCGATTGCACAATCGAGCGACGGGTAAACCCTTACCTTTTCGAGATACTGGTGAACGTTGCCGGTTCGGGGGTCGGTCGATACACCGTCAGCCGCGATCAACGCGAATTCCTGGGGCCTCACAACTGCCGTCAGAATACTCATTCGATTTCCTTTCCATGATGATTTCCGGCCCGCCCTCGCATTGTGGCGCTGCCCCTACCAGCCCGCCGCTCGCGAACCCCTTGGCCGCGTTGTGCATCGCCTGCAGTCTACCGACTCCAATGGCCTGCGTTGCCCTCTTGCTGAATACGAACTCCCCGGCGTGAACCACCCCGGCGGGCTGATCCTTCGGCCCCGGCCCGGTAAACCCGCCGCTCGAAAAACCGAGAAGCCCGCCAATGAACGCGGTGATGCCGCCCCCCTTGGATAGCCCGGTGATCGCGGCCTCGATCTGCACTTCCGCGATCCGCTGCAGAAGCTGGGCCATCGCGTCTTTCGCATCCCTGGCACCGGTCAGGATGCCGCCGAACATCTGCGACAGCGCGGCCGCGCCGCGCTCAGAGGCGATCTGTGTCTTGCGAATGCTTTCCGCCGCCTCGTCTGCCCGCCCGGCAGAGCGCGTGTAGGCGTCCGCAAGGCTGTCCACCGCCGCTTCCAGTTCCGGCGTGATCTCCAGCCCGGCACGCTGTGCTGCGTTCAACAGCCGGGCGCGCTGCATGGCAAAGTCGATTGCGTCGCCATACTCCCGGCCCGAGTTCGCCGCGAGCACCAGCGCCGCCGCCTCGGCCTCCAGTTCCGCCGTGCGCTCGCGGATCGCGTCAACGGCACGGCTGAAATCATCCGCCTGGCCAGAACCGCCGATGCCACCGCCACCGCCTCGCATCTCCTCGCGGCGCGCGACGTTGAGCCGGGCCTGCGCTGCGATCTGATCTTCGGTGAGTTGAACACCCTCGTTCGCGGCCTCACGGCGCAGGCGCGCGGCCTCCTGTTCGATAGCGATCTGTTCGACCGTCAGATTGCGGCGGCGTTCCTGTTCTTCGATAAATGCCCGCGCGGCCTCACGCTCGGCCTGCGCTTGGCGGGCACCAGCCGCGCGGCGCTCGTTCTCGATATCTTGGGGACGCCGTTCGGGGGCTTCGCTCGCCTCGTTCTTCACGTCCCGCACGCGGGCCACCAGAAGCTCGACCAGAGAAATCAGCCCGCCGAACTGTGACTTGATCCCGTCCAGGCTCGACCGATCCAGCCCGTCGATTCCCTCGACCGCCTCATCTGCGCGGCGATCCAGATCGACTAGACGCTGCGAAAAGTCAGCGGCGGAAATCTCACCGTTCTTGAACTCAGAGGATGCGCTGGCAATGTCGATTGCGATCTGCCGCATTTCCGCCGCCGCCTCGGTCTCGCCCGTGGCGCGCAGTTGGCGCAAGAGGTTGCTGAACGCCTCCAGCGCCCCGCGTGTCTGCCCCTCGATACCATCGACCGCGCCCGACAGGTCGCGCAGTTCGCGAAGCGATTCCCCGATCAGCGACAGGTTCCCGCTCAGTCGGTTGAACAGGTCATCCCCCAGCAGCCCCCGCGCGGCCTCGTCGCTTCCGAAAATATCCGACAGGTCGCTGCGCTGATCCATCAATTCGCGGGCCGCGTCGAGCACGGGTTCAAACGCATCCGCTGAATCGATGGCAATTCGTTTCAGCCCAGCCGACAGGGTGCGCGTCAGATCGTCGAACCGGTCGTCGAGTTCTTCGGCACGGGCGATCAGGTCGCGGTCGATCACCTGCCCAGCATCTTCGGCGGCGCGCACCATGCGTTCGATCTCGCTCGCACCGCCCGCAAGCGTTGCGGCCAGCCTGCGCCCCGTGTCGCCGAATGCAGCCTGGGCAATAGCCGCCCGTTCCTGATCCGAACTCGCGCGGCGGATCACGTCGGCCACGTCGCGCAGCAGTTCCTCTTGTGTGCGCAGTTCGCCGTTCGCGTCGCGAAGCTGAATACCGTATCGCTCGACGAAGCGGTTCAACTCACCGGTCCCGTTCGACGCCTCACCGACGCGCCGGTTGAACCTCTCCAGCGAAGCCGTCACTTCCTGTTGACTGACATTCGCAGAGCGGGCGAACCCCCGCTGGACGGCCTGCAGGAACTCAACGTCAACGCTCACGTCGCGGGCGGATTTGCCCAGGGCGGATAGTTCCGAGACTGCGCTGCGAACCCCCGAGGAAAAGCCCGCGAAGCCCGCCGTGGCCAGAAGCGGCGTAAGCACGGCCATGGCGCGGCTGACCGTGCCGATTGCAGTTGAGGTGCTCGCCATCGCCAGATTGATCCGGCCAGAGGCGCGGGACATGTCGCGTTCCATGCGGCGGGTTGCGCTGCGCGAGTCCCCTTGCAACTTGTTATAGGTCCGCGTCCCGCGACGCTCGGCCTGTTTCATCTTCTTCTCGAAGTCGGAAATCCGGCCTTCAAGCTGAACGAACAGGCGCTCGGTATCGTCTGCCATTGCGGCCTCCTATGCGAGGAACATGTCGTCTTCGAACCACGACGCCTCGGTTATGAATTGCGTTTCGCCAGCAGCGGCGCGGGCCACGGCCATTGCCGTTGCGACAGCACCGTCGATCTTGTTGCCGCTCTTACCCTTGTGGAATGAGCGGTTGCCCGCCTGATCGACGTGAAGCTGGATATTCTCGAAATTCCAACGCAAGACCGGGTGCGCCCCGTGTCTGAACCGACCGCCAAGGATCGCGCGTTCCAGTTCCTTCACGGCGGGGGCCATCGTTACCCAGCCTTGCCGGAACTCTGTCACCGGGATTCCGTCCTGATCCAGATCGGCCATCATCGTGCGGCCATAGGTCGGATCGAACGCGACCTCGCGCACGTTGAAGCGGGCGCAGAGTTCGCGGATATGCGCTTCGCCCGCCCG
>CAJXKX010000039.1 GCA_913055965.1 uncultured Roseovarius sp. | reverse complement strand
CTCGCCCATTGCGTCAAGCGCTGCGACATGGAACTCGCGGGCGTGGCCAACTCGGCCTACGTCTCGGGCATCGCGGCGCTCGTCGAGGACGAGCAGGAGCTTGGTGCCGCCTGCATCGACCTCGGCGGCGGCAGTTCGGGGCTGTCGATCTTCATCAAGAAGCACATGATCTACGCCGATTGCGTGCGCATGGGGGGCGATCACGTGACCTCCGATATCTCGATGGGCCTGCAGGTGCCGCAGGCCACCGCCGAGCGGATCAAAACCTTCTACGGCGGCGTGGTGGCCACCGGCATGGACGATCGCGAGATGATCGAGACCGGCGGCGAGACCGGCGACTACGAGCATGACCGCCGCACCGTCAGCCGCGCCGAACTGATCGGTATCATGCGCCCCCGCGTCGAGGAAATCCTCGAGGAGGTGCGCGCCCGGCTCGACGCCGCGGGCTTCGACCACCTGCCCAGCCAGCAGATCGTGCTGACCGGCGGCGGCAGCCAGATCCCCGGCCTCGACGGTCTCGCCAGCCGCATCCTCGGGCAGCGCGTGCGCCTCGGGCGTCCCCTGCGCGTGCATGGCCTGCCGCAGGCCACCACCGGCCCGGCCTTCGCCAGCGCCGTGGGCATGTGCCTGTTCGCGGCCAACCCCCAGGACGAATGGTGGGATTTCGACATTCCCGTGGATCGCTACCCGGCGCGTTCGCTCCGGCGCGCGGTGAAATGGTTCAAGGACAACTGGTGACCGCAAGATATGGCGAGATGAGCGAAATAACGCGGAAACACCCGGAAATCGGGGCGTATTTGGTGGGTAAACGGTGTTTTTTTGGTGACGATTGATGCAACCATCGGTAAGAATGGGGACAATCAGGCGGAAAACGGCCTGCGCAGACAGGCCCAGAGACAGGCGGACAGAGCAATGACACTCAACCTTTCACTCCCCGGACAGGACGACCTCAAGCCGCGCATCACCGTGTTCGGTGTCGGGGGCGCGGGCGGCAACGCTGTCAACAACATGATCGAGAAGGCACTCGACGGTGTCGATTTCGTCGTGGCCAACACCGACGCGCAGGCGCTCAGCCAGAGCCAAGCCGAAAGCCGCATCCAGCTTGGCGTGAAGGTCACCGAGGGTCTCGGCGCGGGGGCCAAGGCCTCGATCGGCGCCGCCGCCGCCGAAGAGAGCATCGAGCAGATCGTCGATCACCTCGCGGGTTCGCACATGTGCTTCATCACCGCGGGCATGGGCGGCGGCACCGGCACCGGGGCCGCGCCGATCATCGCGCAGGCCGCGCGTGAGCTTGGCGTGCTGACCGTGGGCGTCGTGACCAAGCCGTTCCAGTTCGAGGGTGCCAAGCGCATGCGCCAGGCCGAGGCCGGGGTCGAGGCGCTGCAGAAGATGGTGGACACGCTCATCATCATCCCCAACCAGAACCTGTTCCGCCTCGCCAACGACAAGACCACCTTCACCGAGGCCTTCAGCATGGCCGACGACGTGCTCTACCAGGGCGTCAAGGGCGTGACCGACCTGATGGTGCGCCCCGGCCTCATCAACCTCGATTTCGCCGATGTGCGCGCCGTTATGGACGAGATGGGCAAGGCCATGATGGGCACCGGCGAGGCCGATGGCGACTCGCGCGCCGTGCAGGCCGCCGAAAAGGCCATCGCCAACCCGCTGCTCGACGAGATCAGCCTCAAGGGCGCGCGCGGCGTGCTGATCAACATCACCGGCGGGCACGACCTGACGCTGTTCGAACTCGACGAGGCCGCCAACCGCATCCGCGAGGAGGTCGATCCCGACGCCAACATCATCGTCGGCTCCACCCTCGACACCGGCATGGAAGGCCGGATGCGGGTGAGCGTGGTGGCCACCGGTATCGACGCGAGCGACAACTCGGCCGACATCCCGGTGCCGCGCCGCACGCTCGCCGAGCCGCTGCGCCAGCCCGAGGCGATCGAGGCCGACCTGCACGCCGAGCACGGCCATGCCGCCATCGCAACCGAAGAACCGTCGCTCTTCGACCGCGCCGAGGACATGCATCCCGAGCCCGCGCAGACCGACAGCTTCTTCGCGCAGGACGCGGATGACGATCTGCCGCCGCCCGCCTACCAGCCCCGCGCCGAGGAAACCGCACCGCAGGCGCATGCCGAGATGGAGATCGAGGACGAACTCGACGCCTATCTCGCGCCGCGCGCCCCCGCGCCGGGCACCCCCTCGCCCGAGGCCATGCAGCGGCTGCAGGCCGCCGTGAGCAAGGTGCCGTCGCAGGTGCGCCAGCACCCCGCGGCCGCGGCCCCGGCCCAGCCGCGCGAGGCCGCGGTGCAGGAGGAACGCTCGCGTTTCGGGATCAATTCGCTGATCAACCGGATGACCGGGCATGGCGGCCAGGAGGCGCCGCGCCCGTCGCGCCAGCAGCCGCCGGTGCAGGCGGCACGCGCGTCCCAGCCCGCGCCGCGCGCCGAGGAGGAAGAGGACCAGATCGAGATCCCGGCCTTCCTGCGGCGTCAGGCAAACTGAAAACAGGCGCGCAAACGCCGGGTTCAGCCGCCCTTCGGGGCGGCTTTTTCTATTTGGAAACATTGACTTGACAGGATAGGCGAAAACCCGCCCACAGCCTGCGCCGCGATGTTTCAAACGGTTGCAAAGATTGAGTTGAGGCCCCGGCTTGCAGGGCTTAGACCATTGTTCAGTTAAGAATTCATGACCATGCGCCTGCGCTGCGGACGACGATCCGCACCGCGAGACCAAAGGAGAGGCGCCACCGGGTCGGGCAAACGGGACGGCACGTTGCAGAGAACGATCAGACAGGCAGTGAGTTTCGACGGGGTGGGCCTGCATTCGGGCAAGCCTGCGCGGCTCGTGCTGCGGCCTGCACCCGCCGGGTCGGGCATCGTGTTTCGGCGGACGGATCTTGGCCCCGCCTCTCCGGCCATTCCGGCGCTCTGGGACCGGGTCGTGCAATCGCCGCTTTGCACCCGCCTCGTCGGGGCGGACGGGGCATCGGTCTCGACCGTCGAGCATGTGATGGCCGCGCTCGTGGGCTGCGGCATCCACAACGCCACGCTCGAGATCGACGGCCCCGAAGTGCCGATCCTCGACGGGAGCGCGGTGCCCTTCGCCGCCGGGATCGCGCCGCAGGCCGAACCGGTCCGTGCCATCCGCGTGCTGCGTCCGGTCGAGGTCAGCAATGGGGCGGCGCGTGCGCGGCTCTCGCCCGACGACACGCTGCGCATCGAGTTCACCATCGAGTTCGACGATGCGGCGATCGGCGTGCAGACCAAGAGCCTCAACATGTCCAACGGCAGCTTCGTTCGCGAACTGTCCAACTCGCGCACCTTCTGCCGCAAGGCCGATGTCGACACGATGCGCGCGAACGGGCTCGCGCTCGGCGGCACGCTGGAAAACGCGGTCGTGGTCGATGGCGACAAGGTGCTCAGCCCCGGCGGGCTGCGCCATGCCGACGAGGCGGTGCGCCACAAGATGCTCGACGCGCTCGGCGATCTCGGGCTTGCCGGTCTGCCGATCCTGGGCTTTTACCGGGGGGTGCGCGCGGGCCATGCGCTGACCAACGACCTGCTGCGCGCGCTGTTCGCCGACGCCGCCAACTACCGGATCGTCACCTGCGACGCGGCCACGGCGGCGCGGCTGCCCGGCGCGGGCGTGCATGCCGGCGAGATTCCCCGCGTCGCCTGACCGGCGAGGCGCGATGCCCGCGCCAAACCCGTTTTGCACCGCAGATTTATGTGCTAGAGCGTGACCGTGGCGATCAGGCCGCCTTTGGAAAACACGACGGGATGGATGTGCATGACAATCGGCAAGGGTCCGGCGCAACTGGCAGGGGCGGCACTATTCGCGCTGTTTCTCGCGGGCTGCGACGGGGGTGAAAGCGTCGAGCGCGGCAACCTCAACTACGAGAATTTCACCGCGCAGCAGATTTTCGAGCGCGGCGAGTTCGATCTCGAGCGCAACAAGCCCAAGCTCGCGGCCCAGAGCTTTGCCGAGGTCGAGCGGCTCTATCCCTATTCCGCCTTCGCCAAGCGTGCGGTCATCATGCAGGCCTTTGCCCATCACCGCGACCGCAACTACGAGGAAAGCCGCGCGGCGGCACAGCGCTATATCGATTTCTACCCCGCCGACGAGGATGCGGCCTATGCCCAGTACCTTCTGGCGCTGAGCTATTACGACCAGATCGACGAAATCGGGCGCGACCAGAAACTGACCTTCGAGGCGCTGCAGGCGCTGCGCGAGGTGATCGAACGTTATCCCGACAGCCAGTACGCCAACGCGGCACGGCTGAAATTCGATCTCGCCTACGATCACCTCGCCTCTAAGGAGATGGAGATCGGGCGCTATTATCTCAAGCGGGACAATTTCGCCGCCGCCGCCAACCGGTTCCGCGTGGTGGTCGAGGATTTCCAGACCACCACCCACACCCCCGAGGCGCTGCACCGGCTGGTGGAATCCTATCTCTCGCTGGGGCTGGTCGACGAGGCGCGCACCGCCGGGGCGATCCTGGGCTACAATTTCCGCGGCACCCAGTGGTACGAGGACAGCTACGCGCTGCTCACCGGGCAGGGCCATACGCTGGAGGCGGCGGGCGATGGCTGGCTGCGCGAGGTCTACCGCCAGACCGTGCTCGGCCGCTGGCTCTGAGGGATGGCGGGGTGAAACCCCGCCCTACGGGGTTCAGGGATGCTCTGCGCGCTTGAAATCCGCGACATGCTCATCATCGACCGGCTGGAGCTTGGGTTCCGGCCGGGGCTCAACGTGCTGACCGGCGAGACCGGCGCGGGCAAATCCATCCTGCTCGATTGCCTAGGCTTCGTGCTGGGCTGGCGCGGGCGCGCCGACCTGGTGCGCACGGGTGCCGAGCGCGGCGAGGTGGCAGCAGTGTTCAACCTGCGCGCCGACCATCCGGCCCGCGCCGTGCTGGACGAGGCCGGACTGCCCGCCGAAGACGACCTGATCCTGCGGCGCGTCAACGGCCAGGACGGGCGCAAGACCGCGTGGATCAACGACCGGCGCGTGTCGGGCGAGGTGCTGCGGCGGCTGTCGGCGACGCTCGTGGAGTTGCACGGCCAGCACGACGACCGGGGCCTGCTCGACCCGCGCGGCCATCGCGACATGCTCGACGCCTTCGGCGGGCTGGAGGCGCAGCGCGGTGCCGTGCGCGCGGCCTGGCGCGAGCGTGCCGCCGCGCAAAAGGCGCTGGACGAGGCCGAGGCGGCGCTTGCCGACCTGCGCGCCGAGGAGGATTTCCTGCGCCACGCGGTCACGGAACTCGACCGGCTCGACCCGCAGCCCGGCGAGGAAGCCGCGCTCGACACCACCCGCCGCCTGATGCAGGGGGCCGAGCGCATCCGCGAAGACATCGCCCGCGCGGCGCAGGTGCTGGGCCCCGACGGGGCCGAGGGGGCGGCGGGCGACGCGCTGCGCTGGCTCGAGGGCGTCGCGGACAAGGCCGAGGGGCGGCTCGACGGCGCGCTTGCCGCGCTTTCCCGCGCGCTTGTGGAACTCGACGAGGCCGGGCGCGAGACACACGCCGCGCTCGAGGCGCTCGATTTCGACCCGCTGGAACTCGAGCGTTGCGAGGAACGGCTCTTTGCCATTCGCGGGCTGGCGCGCAAGCACGACGTGCTGCCCGATGATCTCGCCGCCTTTGCCGACACGCTGCGCACGCGGCTTGCGGCCCTCGACGCGGGCGACAGCGATCTGTCGGACCGCCGGGCGGCGCGCGACGCCGCCGCGCGCGCCTATGACGCGGCCGCGGACGGTCTGAGCGCCGCCCGGCGCGAGGCCGCCGCCCGGCTCGACGCGGCGGTGATGCACGAACTGGCCCCGCTGAGGATGGAGCGCGCGGTCTTTTCCACCGAGATCGCCGCCGCCGACCCCGGCCCCTCGGGCCGCGACGCGGTGAGCTTTACAGTCGCCACCAATCCCGGCGCGCCCTCGGGGCCTCTGAGCCGCATCGCCTCGGGCGGCGAGCTGAGCCGCTTCCTGCTGGCGCTCAAGCTGTGCCTATCGGCCCCCGAGACGGGCCTTACGATGATCTTCGACGAGATCGACCGCGGCGTGGGCGGGGCCACGGCGGATGCCGTGGGCCGCCGCCTCGCGCGGCTGGCAGCCGGGGGGCAGGTGCTGGTGGTGACCCACTCGCCGCAGGTGGCGGCGCGCGGGGCGCATCACTGGCGCGTCGAGAAGCGCGTGGAGGACGAGACGACGCTCTCGACCGTGCGCGCCCTCGACGGCACCGACCGCGTGGACGAGATCGCCCGCATGCTCTCGGGCGAGCGGATCACGCCCGAGGCCCGCGCCGCCGCCGAGGCGCTGATGGCGGGCTGAGCCGCCCGCCCGCGCCCCGCCTCAGCGCGGCTGGCGCGTGTCGGGGTGCAGCGACTTGCCGAGGATATGCCCGGAATTGTGCAGCACGTGCTGCGCCGTCGAGACGATCAGCGGATCGGGTGCGCCCACCACCTTGTGGTTCTTGCCCGGATAGTCGAGCGAGGCGAGGAAATGGCGCATGCAGTTCAGCCGCGCACGTTTCTTGTCGTTCGACTTGATGACCGTCCACGGCGCATCGGCGGTATCGGTGTAGAAGAACATCGCCTCCTTGGCCTCGGTGTAATCCTCCCACTTGTCGAGGCTCAGCTTGTCGATGGGGCTCAGCTTCCACTGTTTCAGCGGGTCGATGGCGCGGCTGTCGAAACGGCGCTTCTGCTCGTCCTGCGTGACCGAGAACCAGTATTTATAGAGCCGGATGCCCGAGCGCACGAGCATCCGCTCCAACTCGGGCGTCTGGCGCATGAATTCGAGATATTCCGACGGCTCGCAAAAGCCCATGACCCGCTCGACCCCGGCGCGGTTGTACCAGGAGCGGTCGTAGAACACGATCTCGCCCACGGTGGGCAGGTGCTCGATATAGCGCTGAAAGAACCATTGTCCCTTCTCCTCCCATGTGGGCTTGTTCAGCGCCACGACACGGGCCTGACGGGGATTGAGATGCTCGGTGAAACGCTTGATCGTGCCGCCCTTGCCGGCCGCGTCGCGCCCCTCGAACAGCAGCACGAAGCGCTCGCCCGTCTCCTGCGCCCAGAGCTGCACCTTGAGAAGTTCGGCCTGAAGCTTGGCCTTTTGCGCCTCGTATGTACGGCGGCTCAGCTTGGTCGCGTAGGGGTAGTCGCCCGCCTCGAACGCCGCGCGCGCCTCTGACAGACGGTCGGCGGTCGCAGCCACCCGGTCCTCGTCATGTGTCTCCGCAGCATCCGGGGCGGTGGCGGGTCCGGCGAGCGGCTCTGCTGTGGGATCGATGTCGCGGGTGGCGGTGTCGGTCATGTCGGGTGTCCCTCGTCACTGTTGTTTTTGTGACGCCCAGTCTAACCTTTGCACGTCCTCCGCGCCTTGATGCGTGTCAAGGATGGGCACCCTCCGCCACGAATGTCAGGGACCTGCGCCCCGGCCAGGGGCAGCGGGCCACGATAGGATGCGGAACGGACGCGGACGCGGCGGCGCTCAGTGCGTCCAGACCTGCCGCCGCTTGGGCGAGAAATTCTCGGCATAGCCCTGCGGGCGGATGTTGGGCTTGCGCTTGTGGGGCTCCTGCACCACCGCGTCGATCCCGTGTTCCTTCGCGTATTGCAACGCTGCCTCGCGGGTGTCGAAGCGCAGCCGCACCTGCGCCTGCGTGTCGGCATTCGAGGTCCAGCCCATCAGCGGGTCGATCTCCCGCGCGGTCTCGGACACGAATTCCAGCACCCATTTGCGGGTATTGGCGGTGCCCGATTGCGTGGCGGTCCGGGCGGGTTTGTAGATGCGTGCGCGCATGGGTCTCTCCGATACTGGACGTTCCTGTTATCCCAGATCGCCGCGGCTGCGGCAAGGGACGCATCGCCGCGTTCAGGCGGCGACGCCGTCGGTGAATTGCAGCCGTGCCAGCCGCGCATAAAGGCCGTTCTCCGCCACCAGGCTGTCATGGGTGCCCTGCGCCACGATGCGGCCCTGATCCATCACCACGATGCGGTCGGCCTTTTTCACCGTGGCGAGACGGTGCGCCACGATGATCGTGGTGCGGGTCTGCGCCATCGCCTCGACGGCGGTCTGCACCGCGCGCTCGCTCTCGGCGTCGAGCGCGGATGTGGCCTCGTCGAGCAGCAGAACGGGCGCATCGCGCAGGATCGCGCGGGCGATGGCGATGCGCTGTTTCTGCCCGCCCGACAGCATCACGCCGCGCTCGCCCAGCCAGGTGTCATAGCCCTCGGGCAGCCGGGCGATGAAATCCTCGGCATGGGCGGCGCGGGCGGCGGCCTCGATCTCGGCATCGCTCGCATCCGGGCGGCCGAAACGGATATTCTCGCGCGCCGAGGCGGCAAAGATCACCGGCTCCTGCGGCACCAGCGCCAGCGCGCTGCGGAAGGCGTGCCGCGCCATGTCGGGCAGCGCCACGCCGTCGAGCGTGATCCGCCCCGCCTGCGGGTCGTAGAAGCGCAGCACAAGCTGGATCACGCTGGTCTTGCCCGCCCCCGAGGGGCCCACCAGCGCCACCGTCTCGCCGGGTTTGATATCGAGGCTGAAATCGTCCAGCGCCGGTGTCCCGGGGCGTGCCGGGTAGGCAAAGCGCACCCCTTCGAAGGCGATCGCGCCGCGCACCGGGCGCGGCAGCGCCACCGGGCGCGCGGGGTCGGTCACCGGGTCTTCGGCGCGCAGCAGTTCCACCAGCCGCTCGGTCGCCCCCGCCGCGCGCTGCAACTCGCCCCAGATTTCCGACAGCGCCGCCACCGCGCCCGCCACCATCACCGCGTAGATCACGAACTGCACGAGGCTTCCGGGCGTCATGTCGCCCGCCCGCACGTCGCGCGCGCCGATCCACAGCACGCCGACAATGCCGGTGAACACGAGAAAGATCACGATCACCGTCATCAGCGCGCGCGTGTTCACCCGGCGGCGCGCGGCGTCGAAGCTGTGTTCGGTCACGCCACCGAACTGCGCCCGGCTCTCGGCCTCGTGGGTAAAGGCCTGCACCGTCTGCACCGACAGCAGCGCCTCGGAGGCGTTGCCGGAACTCTGCGCGATCCAGTCCTGGTTCTCGCGGCTCAGCACCCGCATCTTGCGGCCCAGAAAGAGGATCGGCACGATCACAAGCGGCACGATCAGCAGCACCAGCCCGGTCAGCTTGGCCGAGGTCAGCAGCATCAGCGCCATGCCCCCGGTGAACAGCAGCAGGTTGCGCAGCGCGATCGACACCGACGAGCCGATCACCGACAGGATCAGCGTGGTGTCGGTGGTGATCCGGCTCAGCACCTCGCCGGTCATCAGCCGCTCGTAGAAGGCGGGGCTCATCCCGATCACCCGGTCGAACACCGCCTTGCGGATATCGGCCACAACCCGCTCGCCCAGCCGCGACACCAGCAGGTAGCGCAGCCCCGTGCCCAGCGCCAGAAGCGCCGCGATGAACAGCGCGCCGCCGAAATAGTAGTCGAGCAGCGCCCCGTCCTCGCCGCCGAAATTATCCACCACCCGGCGCACCGCCATCGGCAGCATCAGCGCCACGGCGGCCGTGAGAACCAGCGCCGCGATCGCTGCGGCGAGAAGCCCGCGATAGGGGCGCAGGAACGGCCACAACTCGCCCAGCGCGCGCAGGCGCTTCGATTTCTCGCGATCCAGCAGATCGGCCCCGTTCTCGGCCTTGCGCACCATGTCCGTCGTCTCCGTCCCGTTCGCACCGGTTCTTGGCGAGTGGGGCGCGCGGGGTCAAGTGCTCCGATTGGTCGCAGGCAGCCGAGCGGTGCCCAAGCCACGGCAATGGGCACAAGCGCGATTAGCGCTTGCGCGAATCTACCGTCGGGCGTATCGCGGTCTGGCTTCGGTCCGGGATAGCCCCCGGATAATAGGGAATACGGTGCGATCCGCCATCCGGATCAAATCCGTGACTGCCCCCGCAACTGTAAGCGGCGAGCGAGGCCGGAACATGCCACTGCACCCCCCCCGCGGGGTATGGGAAGGCCCGGCCAAGCGATGACCCGCAAGTCAGGAGACCTGCCGAAGTGATCACCCTGTCCGGGC
>CAJXKX010000038.1 GCA_913055965.1 uncultured Roseovarius sp. | reverse complement strand
TGTCGGTGGCCAAGAGCAGCGTCGAGGCAAGATCGTCGGCATGGCCATGGGCCATCTTCGCCATCAGGTCGGCGGTCGCCGGGGCCACCACGATCAGGTCGGCGGAGCGCGAAAGCTCGATATGCCCCATCTCGGCCTCGTCGGTCAGATCGAAAAGGTCCGAGAACACCTTGCGCCCCGCCAGCGCCGAGACCGAGAGCGGCGTCACGAACTCGGCCCCCGCCCGCGTCAGCACCGGCACCACCTCCGCGCCGCGCTCGCGCAGCCGCCGGATCAGATCGAGCGCCTTGTAGGCGGCGATCCCGCCGCCGATGATCAGAAGAATGCGCCGCGCGGCCAGCATGTCGGTCTCTCCCGCCAGGTCCCGGCAAACCCTATGGCGCGGCGCGGGGCGGTGCAAGGCGGCGCGGCTCAGCGGAACGCGGCGCAGGGGTCGGGACGCTCCGCCGCCGGGGCCGACACCACCTCGTCGAAGCCGCCCGCGAGCGGCGCGCCATCCTCGGTCTGCCCCAGCACATGGATGTCGAGATCGGGGGCCACGCGCCCCAGATAGGCGGGCACACCCCAGTCGCGCCGCGCGTGGCCGTTGCCGGTGATGACGGCGACCGGCCCCCCGGTCTGCTCCATCGCCTGCACCACCGCGCGCGCCAGCACCGCATCGCGCAGCCGCTGCACGGCGACCATGCCGGGCAGCATGTCCTCGGGCAGCGCGTCGCAATGCGCCGCCATCTGCATCGCCTCGCGCGCCGCCTGCTGCGCGTCGGGCAGCGGTTCGGTCAGGCCATAGGCGGCGGCCTCCGGCCCGAACGCCTCTGCCGCGCCGGTATCGAACACCGCGCGCGCGGCATCGCGCGGCACCTGCGCGCCATAGACCGCCGCACCGGGCGCGGCGGCGAAGATCGGGTGATACATGGCGAAATCGGGCCAGCCGCTTGTCGCCCAGCCAAGTGCCTCCGCCATCGCCTCGGGCTCGGCGATCAGCGCGGGCGTGACCTGCGCCGCCTGTTCGGGCGTCAGCATCTCGAAGACCAGCGCGGCCGGTGCGAGAGCGGCCACACGGCGCGCCTGCTCTTCGTGGTGGGCGGGGTTGTCATGCACCTCGCCGAGAATCGCCACATCCTGCGCCGCCGCCGCGGGAGCGGCGAGGGCAAGACCGAGGGCGAGGATCAGGCGCAGGCTCATGCCAGAAGGTTCTGCACCTCGCCCGCGTGCTTTTCAAGGTAGCGGCGCATCTTCTGGAATGCCGCCGCCTCGATCTGGCGCACCCGTTCCTTGCTCAGCTTGAGTTCCTCGCCGAGGCTTTCCAGAGTGCGCGGCGCATCGCGCAGCTTGCGCTCGCGCACGATGAAACTCTCGCGCTCGGTGAGGCTGGTCATCGCGTCGGCGAGCCAGCCGCGCAGCGCGCCCATGTCGAGATCGTGCTCGACACCGCTGGCACCGCGCGCATCCTCGTCCTCGATCGTGTCGATCCACTCGCGCCCGTCATCCTCGGTGGACTGCGTGGCGTTGAGCGAGAAATCCCCGCCCGACAGACGCCCTTCCATCATCTCGACATCGCGCAGCGGCACGCCCACCTCATGCGCGATCATCTCGCGCAACTGGTAGCCGTCAAGCTCCTCGCCATTGGCCATCGCCTCGCGTTCGATCCGCGCCTGCACGCGGCGCATGTTGAAGAACAGCGATTTCTGGCTCGAGGTCGAGCCGGTGCGCACCATCGACCAGTTGCGCATCACGTAATCCTGGATCGAGGCCTTGATCCACCACACGGCATAGGTGGAAAACCGCACGCCCCGGTCGGGGTCGAATTTGTCGGCGGCCTTCATCAGGCCCAGCCCCGCCTCCTGGATGAGATCGTTCATCGGTGCGCCGTAGCGGCGGAACTTCGAGGCCATCGAAATGGCCAGCCGCATGTAGGCGTTGATCAGGCGGTGCAGCGCCTCTTCGTCGCGGTGGTCGCGCCACGCATAGGCCAGCGCGAGTTCGGTCTCTGCGTCCAGCATCTCCGCTTTCATGGCGGTGCGGGACATGGAACTTGTCTGCGGTGCATCGAGCGGCATGTGATCCCCCTGTCATGCGTCTGGCGCGGTTGCGCTCTTTCCGACCAATTCACCCGGTGTTACGCAGGCAAGGGGCATCCGGATCACAATATGGAGGGTTTCAGGCTCATGTTACCCCGGCTCAGCCTTGTTCTTGGCGGTGCCGCGTCGGGAAAATCCGTTTTTGCGGAGGGGCTTGTCGCGGCGGGCGGCGAGGCGCGGCTCTACCTCGCCACCGCCGAGGCGCTCGATGCCGAGATGCGCGCCAAGCTCGACCGGCACCGCGCGCGGCGTGGCCCGGAATGGCGCACGCTCGAGGCCCCGCGCGACCTGGGGCCTGCGCTCGCACAGGCCGGGGCGGGCGAGGTCGTGCTGCTCGACTGCGCGACGATGTGGCTGTCGAATCATCTGCTGGCCGACAGCGACCTGCCGCAGGCAGAGGATGCGCTCGTCGCCGCGCTCGACGCCTGCGCCGCGCCGGTCGTGGTCGTCTCGAACGAGGTCGGGCTGTCGGTGGTGCCCGACAACGCGCTGGCGCGGCGGTTCCAGGCGGCGCAGGGCGCGCTCAACCAGCGGCTCGCGGCGCGCGCCGGTCTGGTGGTCAACGTCATCGCGGGGCTGCCGCAGGTGCTCAAGGGACAGCTGCCATGAGCCGCCTGTTCTGGGTGCGGCACGGCCCCACCCACGCCTCCGGGATGGTCGGCTGGTCAGACCTGCCCGCCGACCTGGGCGATACCGCGCGGCTGGCGCGGCTGGCGGCCCATCTTCCGGGCGATGCGCTGGTGATCTCGTCGGATCTGTCTCGCGCGCGCGCCACCGCCGATGCCATCGCCGGGCCGCGCGCGCGCCTGCCCGACGATGCGGACCTGCGCGAGCTCCATTTCGGCGACTGGGAATTGCAGGCGTTCGACACCATCCCGGACCAGGACCGCCTGCGCGCCTTCTGGGACACGCCGGGCGATGTGCGCCCGCCCGGCGGCGAAAGCTGGCACGAGATATCCGCCCGCGTGGGCCGCGCCGTCGCACGGCTGCGCGCGGCCCATCCGGGGCGCGACATCGTCGCCGTGGCGCATATGGGCGCGATCCTGACGCAGGTGCAGGCGGCGCTCGGGATCACGGCCTTTGAAGCGTTCGGGCACAGGATCGACCCGCTGTCTGTGACGGAACTCCACTGGCAGAACGACCGCTGGCAGGCGCGCGGGATCAACCAGTGTCCCTGAGGGGGCGGTTCAGGCGGTTGTGGCCTGAAGCGGTCCTTCAGGCCCTGACACCAATGCGCGGAATCGAGGTGCCGAAGGCACCGCCGCGCAGCGCCCGACCGCCCCCCGGGCGGGCGCTTTTGCGACCGATAAGCCCGCACAATCGTTGCAGTATTTGGCACCATAAAGTGGCGACCACAACCGTTTGAGCGCCCACCCGCGGTCGGGCGCTGCGCGGCTTCTCAAACGTTGCGCCTAATGGCAGGAACAGGCCAAACCAAGACATGCCCCGCTACCGCCGGTATCGCGCCGCCAGCCGTTCCGGATCCGCCCCGGCGAGATAGCGCGCAAGCAACCACAAGTTCCGCCCCCCCCGACGAAACCAGCCGTCGCGCCGGTAGCGCGCGGCGGATGTCGTCACCGCCAGAGGCAGGAGCGCGATCCGCCCCCCGAGTGCGCGGGCGAGCGCCACGTCCTCCATCAGCGGGATGTCGCGATAGCCCCCGGCGGCCTCGTAGTCGCGCCGCGACACCAGGAGCGCCTGATCGCCATAGGGCAGGCCAAAGGCGACCGTGCGCAGGTTGGCCCAGCCCGCCACCAGCCGCGCGGCCATCCCGCCCGCGTCGAAGCCCAGCCGGAACGCCGCCGCCCCGCCCGTCTCCATCCGCGCCGCGACCGCCCCGGCCCAGCCCTCGGGCAGCACCGTGTCGGCGTGCAGGATCAGCAGCCAGGCACCGCCCGCCGCCGCCGCGCCGCGCCGCAACTGCCCCCCGCGCGAGGCCGGGCCGGTCACGATCACCGCGCCTGCCGCCTCGGCAATGCGGCGGGTGGCATCGCGTGAGCCGCCATCGGTCACGATCACCTCGCGGATGATCCCGGCATGCAGCCCTTCGAACAGCGCCGCAAGGCAGGCGGGCAGCGCCTGCCCGGCGTCGAGCGTCGGAATGATGACGGATAGCCCGGCGCGCATCCCGCTCCCCCTTTCGTGTCGCGTTTCCTGCCCTATATTACGGGTTCACGGGCAAGGGAACGGGCATGGCACGGCGTATTCTGGACATCACCGGCAGCGAGGCCGAAAGCTTTCTGCAGGGGCTCGTCACCAACGACCTCGCACGCCTCGACGACGGGCTCGTCTATGCCGCGCTGCTGACGCCGCAGGGCAAGTACATCGCCGATTTCTTTCTGCTGCGCCACGCGGGCGGCATCTGGCTCGATGTTGACGAGAGCCTCGCGCCGACGCTGCATCAGCGGCTCTCGCTCTACAAGCTGCGCGCCGACGTGCAGATCGCCGAGACCGATATCCGCGTGCGCCGCGGCACCGGGCCCGCGCCCGAAGGCGCGCTCGCCGATCCGCGCCATCCCGATCTGGGCTGGCGGCTCTACGGCGCGGACGAGGGCAGCGACGGCACCGATTTCGCGCGCATCCGCGTGGCGCATTGCATCCCCGAGACGGGCATCGAACTGACCCCCGACACCTTCATCCTCGAGGCCGGGTTCGAGCGCGTGGGCGGCGTCGATTTCCGCAAGGGCTGTTACGTCGGGCAGGAAGTGACCGCCCGGATGAAACACAAGACCAAGTTGAAGAAGGGGTTGGTGCTCGTCGCCGTTCATGGCGAGGCTCCGGTCGGCACGCCGATCGTCACCCCCGAGGGCAAGCAGGCGGGCACGCTCTTCACCCAGGCGGCCGGGCGCGGCATCGCCCATATCCGCCACGACCGGGCCTGCCCCGGCATGAGCGCCGGAGAGGCCCGCGTCGATCCGCTCTGCGCCCGCGTCTCGGCGGGCTGACCCGGATCGCGCTCAGGCGCGCTCGGAATACTCCATCGTGTCGGTATTGACGATGATATCCTCGTCCTGCCCCACGAAGGGCGGCACCATGACCTTGACGCCGTTGTCCAGGATCGCGGGCTTGAAGCTGTTGGCGGCGGTCTGGCCCTTGACCACCGGCTCGGTCTCGGCGATGCGGCAGGTCACCTTCTGCGGCAGCGTCGCGTTCAGGGCCTCGCTTTCGTAGAATTCCACCGTGATGGTCATGCCGTCCTGCAGGAACGGGCGGCGCTCGCCGAGGATGTCGGCGGGCAGCTGGATCTGCTCGTAGGTCTCGGTATCCATGAAGATCAGGTTCTCGCCCTCCTGGTAGAGAAACTGCTGATCCTTCTGCTCGAGGCGCACGCGCTCGACCTTGTCGGCGCTGCGAAAGCGCACGTTGTCCTTCGAGCCGTTGCGCAGGTTGCGCAACTCGACCTGCGCGAAGGCCCCGCCCTTGCCGGGCTTGACATGGTCCACCTTCACCGCGGCCCAGAGGCCGCCATTATGCTCCAGCACGTTGCCGGGGCGAATCTCGTTTCCGTTGATCTTGGGCATGGGTTGGGGCCTTGCAAAAGGTTGATAAACTGTTCTGCGCCCCTATATCTCGCGTTATGCTCGGGGGCAAGACAACCAGATTTCGTTTCGCGAGAGCGTGAGCCATGCAAATTTTGCATAGATGCTATGCATCTACGCTCTATCCGAATCGGTCAAAACGCGTCATAACCGCCGGCACGCCCAAAACGCAAGAGCAATAAGAACAGGACGAAGCATGAAGGATTTCGTTGACGGCACGGCTTTCAACGCCGAGCAAGGCAACCGTGCGCGCAAACTCTTCGCGGCCGTGGTTCTGGCCGCGCTCGACGACGCCATCGCCGATGACAAGAAATACGGCAATGGTCCCGAGCAGATCGCCCGCTGGGCGCGCTCGCGCGACGGGCGCGAGGTGCTGTCCTGCGCCGGTATCGACCCCAACGAGCGGGTCGTCTCGGGGCTGATGGAATTCGTCTCAAAGGGGGTGCGCACCTCGGTCGCACTGTCGCGCGAGGAAAGCGAGCGCCGCCACGCGGCGGCGCAGGCCGAAGCCGCCTGACCCTCTGTCACCGGGGGCCGCGCGCGCGGCTCCGCCGATCAGGCCTCGCCACGCCGGCGGGGCCTTTGCTTTTGGCGGGAATGGCACGCGCCCGCGCAACGCGCGGCCCGCGGTGGCCCCGAAAACGGCTGTCAGGTCAGTCGAATTCCTGAGAGTTGAGCGCGCGGTGAATCTCGCGCCGCACCAGCTTGCGTACGTTGCGGGTGATCCGCTCGCCCAACGCGCCCATCAGTTCCTCGCGCACGATCTCGGCCACGAGATCGCGCAGCGCCTCCTCGTCCAGCACCGCCTCGTCGTCGATGGCAAAGGCATTGTCTTCGGCCTGCCAGCCCGCCGCCCCGGCCTCGGGTTCTCCGCCCTGCGCTGAGTTCCGAGCGCCGGTGGCTCCGTCCTCGCGCCCGTCTCCGCCGGGGGTGTCGTGGCCCTGCACGGGCGCGTCGATATCGCGCCAGTCGAGCGCGGGGGCCGCATCACGGTCGGCGAACGCATCCTCGTCATCGCCGTCGGGCTCCCACGTGGTGGCCGCGGCGGCCTCGTGCCGGGCGAACATCGCGGCGATGCCCGCAAGCGCGGGATCCTCGCCCGCAGCCCCTGCCGCGCCATCCGGCACATCCCCGCTCTCGCGAGAGTCCACCGCGCCTTCACCTCCGTCGGAATGCGCATCCGCGCGCGCGCCCTCGTCCTCATGGGCCCAGTCGCCCAGGGAAAAGCCGCTGGCAGCCTCGCCATCCTCGTGCATCGCGCCGGCATCCCCGGCCCGCTCTGCCGGTTCCGGCGCGCCCGCGTCGTCGTCACCCTCCTGCGTCGCGGCGGGCCCGGATGCCGGAGCATGATCAGCCTGCGTTTCGCAGACCTCTTCGGCGGCGGACTCGGGTTCGGGTTCGGTGCCGGTCGCTTCGTCCACGCGCTGCGCGGGCGTAAGGACCAGCCGGTCCGGTTCCGCGCCCTCCTGCGCGCCCGAGGCGTGCTTGTCGGGCCCGTTCGAGACGAGCTTGCGAATCGACGACAGGACATCCTCGATGTCCACATTAGCGACCGGGTCAGACATGCCTGCTACCACTCTTGCCTCGGGGTCAGTTTACCCGTGCTGCGCGAGTGGCACAACCTATTCGAAAAGTTTTCAGTTCTTTCCCAGCGCCCGCAGAACCCGGTCGAGTTTGCGGCCCTCTTCGCTCGCCGCAACGGGGGCGTCCTTCACGAGGTTGTAATAGGCCGCCGGGTCGTAGATCTGCACCCCCAGCCCGAGATCGCGCGCCGTCAGGTCGCCGAGCGACGCGAGGACCGAATAGGCCGCGATCACCACGTCGGCATTTGCCGAGATCAGGTTAGCCTCGGCATCGAGCAGGTCCTGCTCGGCGTCGAGCACGTCGAGCGTGGTGCGCGCGCCAAGCTTGGCCTCCTCGCGGGTGCCCTCGAAGGCCACGCGCGCGGCGCGCACGGCCTCGCGGTTGGCCTCGCGCCCGGCCCGCGCCGCGCGGAGGTTGGCAAAGGCGTTGCCCACGTCCTGCTTGACCTGCAGCCCGGCGAGATGCAGCTGCGCCAGCCGCTGGTCGCGCTGCGCCCGCGCCTGCCGCTCGAGCGACGACAGCCGCCCGCCCTGGTAGATCGGTCCGCGCAATTCCAGCCCGACGCTGCCCGAGCGGGAAAACTCGGAATCGGCGAGGTCGTTGGTGGTGCCCAGCCTCCCGGTAAGGTTGAGCGTGGGCCGCTTGGCCGCCTCGGCCGCGCGCATGTTGAGTTCGGCCACGGTGACGTTGCGCTGCGCCTGCAGGATATCGGGGTGGCGCTGCATCGCCGCCGCCTTGGCGGCGTCCACGTCATCGCCGAGGCGCGTCAGGTCGTCGGGTGCCTTGAGCGTGCCCGGCGCGCGCCCCACCGCCTCGCGGAATTCCTCGACCGCACGGGCGAAATCCCCTTCGGCCACCGCCAGCCCGCTCTGCGCGAGCGCGACCGCCGCCTCGGCCTGCGCGACGTCGGTGCGCGTCACCTCGCCCACCTCGAACCGGTCCCGCGCGGCGCGCAGCTCCTCCTGCAGAAGCCGCAGGTTGTTGCGGCGCAAGAGCACGAATTCGCGGTTGCGGATCACGTCCATATAGGCACGCACCGCGGTCAGCAGCACCACCTGCTCGACGCTGCGCAGCGCCTCGCGCGTGGCGAGCACCGTCTCTTTCGCCGCCTCGGTCAGAAAATCGCTGCGCCCGAAATCATAAAGCAGCAACGAGCCCACGATCCCGAGATTGGCAGTTGTCTCGCCGCTGTTGCGCGCCAGCCGTGCGCCCCCCGTGCGGGCGAAATCGCGCTGCACGTCGGCGCTCCAGTCGATGATCGGGCGCAGACTCGCGACCGCCTGCGCCACATCCTCGTCGGCGGCGCGCAACAGCGCCCGGTTCTGCTGCAGCAGCCCGCTGTTGACATAGGCCGCTGTCAGCGCGTCGGCCAGCGTCTCGGCCCGGACGGCACCGGGCTGCGCCCCGAGCCCCGCGGCCCACAGAACGGCCACGCATCCCCAACGCAGCAGTCTCTTCGTCGCCATGGCCCGTGCCTCCTGCCCCTGTCCGGATACCCTGCCCGCTTACAACGTGAAGGCCGCGTGCCGCTCGAACCCGGGCAGCACCGGTGCCCCCGCGTTGAACGCATCGCGCCAGTTCACGCGCCCGTCGATCTTGTAGCCGATGCGCACCACGCCCAGCGCGCCCTCGGCGAACAGGCACGCGATGCGCCCGCCTTCCTTGAGCTGTCCGGTGATCGCGTCGGGCAGATGCTCGACCGCGCCCTCGACCACGATCACGTCGTAGGGGCCGTGATCCGGCGCACCGCCGGGCAGCGCCGCCTCGATCATCACCACGTTGTCGGCACCGGCCTCGCCCAG
Source organism: uncultured Roseovarius sp. (assembly GCA_913055965.1). Classification (GTDB taxonomy): domain Bacteria; phylum Pseudomonadota; class Alphaproteobacteria; order Rhodobacterales; family Rhodobacteraceae; genus Roseovarius. The sequence goes on along the minus strand of CAJXKX010000038.1, from coordinate 1,072 downwards.
CGCACGCTGCGCCTCCTCGACCAGTGCCGCGTCGTCCTCGCCCCCGACAACAACCTCGGCGAGCCGCGCCATCACCGCCGCCGAATAGCCGTGCGACGCCCCGATATCGAGCACAAGGTCGTCACCCTCGATGTCGAGCGCGTCGAGCATCTTGGCCAGCGTGCGCGGCGCCAGCACGACGCGCCCGCCCCCCAGATCGAGATTCTCTCCCAGATAGGCCACCTCCCGCAGCCGCGCCGGAACGAACGCCTCGCGCGGCACGCGCAGCATGGCGTCGATGATCGGAAACTTGGTGACATCCGAGGGTCGGACCTGCGTATCCACCATCATGGTGCGGCGCGCGGCGAAATCGGTCATCGGCGAAACTCTCGTCTTGGTGAACCCCTGCTTGGGGTTCTGACACATCTGCCGCATGGCGGCAATCTCTCTGCGCCCCTTCCGTCAAAACACCGCAGCCCCTCTTGCGCGCGCATCGCGGATGGGATACCCGATGCCCTATCACCCGTGGGCGAGTTGGCGGAGTGGTGACGCAGCGGATTGCAAATCCGTGTACACCGGTTCGATTCCGGTACTCGCCTCCATTCATTCCCATTCGCATTTCTGCCCCGTTGTCTCATGCGAGACGGTGTGGACAGCGTGGTCCCTCGGGCCCCGGTCTGTCCCGGGCCGCCCGGCGGAACGCGTACCCGCACGTCACGAGCACGCGCGCCCGGCCTGCCGAACGAGACCGGCACGACCAAGGCGCGCCGCAGGGCTTATCGCGCCCAGGACGACGGATCCGGACGGCGGGAAACGGATCATGGAACATTCATTCAGATGATGGCGCACCCAGTAGGATTCGAACCTACGACCTTCGCCTTCGGAGGGCGACACTCTATCCAGCTGAGCTATGGGTGCTCCTGCGCGGGGGTATAGCCGCCCGGCCCCGGCCCCGCAATCGCAAATTCAGCCGAAAAGCTCGTGGGCAAGCTCCAGCGCCTCGATCAGGGCGTCGACCTCTTCGCGGGTGTTGTACATGGCGAATGAGGCCCGGCAGGTGGCCGTGACGCCCAGATGGTCCATCAGCGGCCCC
>CAJXKX010000037.1 GCA_913055965.1 uncultured Roseovarius sp. | reverse complement strand
GGCCAGTCCAACAGGGAGGTTCACGTCTTACCGTATGCGAACACTAGCATAAATATCATGAAATTCGGATACGGCTTTGACCCAAGTCAAACAACCGTGACCTTTAAACCACAAGACGATAGCCGCCCGACTCGGTGACCAGCAGGCGGGCATTGCCGGGATCGGGCTCGATCTTCTGGCGCAGGCGATAGATATGCGTCTCGAGCGTGTGGGTCGTCACGCCCGCGTTGTAGCCCCAAACCTCGTGCAGCAGCACGTCGCGCGGCACCACCCCCTCGGGCGAGCGGTAGAGAAACTTGAGGATGTTGGTTTCCTTCTCGGTCAGCCGCACCTTGCGATCCTCTTCGGTGATCAGCATCTTCATCGCCGGCTTGAACGTGTAGGGCCCCAGCTGGAAGATGGCATCCTCGGATTGCTCGTGCTGGCGCAGCTGCGCGCGGATGCGCGCCAGCAGCACCGGGAACTTGAACGGCTTGGTGACATAGTCGTTGGCGCCCGCATCGAGGCCCAGGATGGTGTCGGCATCGCCGTCATGCCCGGTGAGCATCAGGATGGGCGCGCGCACCCCCTGCTTGCGCATCAGCCGGCACAATTCGCGCCCGTCGGTATCGGGCAACCCGACATCGAGAATGATGAGATCGTGGATCATGTCCTTCACGCGCGCCATCGCCTCGGCGGCAGTGGCGGCCTCGAACACGTCGAAATCCTCGGTCATGACGAGTTGTTCGCCGAGCGCCTCGCGCAGGTCGTCATCATCGTCGACGAGCAGTATCTTCTTGACTTGTGCCATGATGGGTTCCTCTTGCTGCGGGCCAAGATGCGCAAGCCGGGCTTGACGGGCAAGAGCCTCGTCACAGGTTTCACGGGCACGTGTTGCCGCGCGAGCGGTTCTTTGCATTTCGTTACAATATACGCTACCGCCTCGGACGACCTTCCGGAGACAGCCGATGAGCCTCGCCCCCGACCTGACCGAAACCATCGCGCGCGCGCGCGCCGACCTGCGCATGGGCGTGCCCGTGGTGCTGCGCGACGCGCGCGGCGCGGCGCTCGTGCTTGCCGCCGAGACGCTCGACGCGCAACGGCTGGCGGATGTGCAGGCGCTGGGCGGCACGCCGGTGCTCGCGATCACCGCGCGGCGCGCCGCGACGCTCAAGGCGCGCGCCTATGACGGCGATCTCGCGCGCGTGGTGCTGCCGCCCGATGCACGGCTCGCCTGGGTGCTGGCCGTGGCCGACCCGGCGGACGATCTCAAGACCCCGATGAAAGGCCCCCTCGCCACCGCGCGCGACGGCGGCGCCGATCTGCACCGGCTGGCGCTGACGCTGGTCAAATCCGCGCGGCTCCTGCCCGCGGCGGTGCTGCTCGACCTGCCCGACGGGGCGGGATTCGCCGCGCGGCACGGGCTGACCGTGCTCGATGCCGAGGCCGCCGCGCCGCGCCTCGTCGAGACGAGCCCGATGCACCCGCTGGTGAGCGCCCGCCTGCCGCTCTCGGTGTCGGAGGCGGGGCGGCTGCACATCTTTCGCCCCGAGGATGGCGGCGAAGAACACTACGCCGTCGAGATCGGCCAGCCCCGGCGCGACATGCCGGTGCTGGCGCGGCTGCATTCGGCCTGTTTCACCGGCGATCTGCTGGGCAGCCTGAAATGCGATTGCGGCCCGCAACTGCGCGGCGCGCTGGCACAGATGGGGGCCGAGGGGGCGGGCGTGCTGCTCTATCTCAACCAGGAGGGGCGCGGCATCGGCCTCGCCAACAAGATGCGCGCCTATTCGCTGCAGGACCAGGGATTCGACACGGTCGAGGCCAATCACCGGCTGGGATTCGAGGATGACGAGCGCGATTTCCGCATCGGTGCCGACCTGTTGCGGCGGATGGGCTTCTCGGCGGTGCGGCTGATGACCAACAACCCCGCCAAGCTCGCCATGATGGCGCAGAACGGCATTGCCGTGGCCGAGCGCGTGCCGCTCAAACTGGGCGAGACCGATCACAACCGCGCCTATCTGGCGACCAAGGCGGCGAAATCGGGGCATCTGCTGTAACCGCGCAGCGGCCTGCGCAGCCGCTCACAGATCGCGCCCCGCGAACCGCCCCGGCCCGAAGCGGGCCGACACCTGCGCCACCTCGATCCGCTTGCCCGCATCCGGCCCGTCGGCGGCGCGGTCGGCGGCGGAATAGCGCCATGCCGGAACAGCCGCCGTCACCTCGCGCAGCACCTCTGCGCCCCGGCGCACCCGCACGAGATAGGCCTCGCTCTCCTCGCCCAGCGGCACCTCGGGCGTGTCCCAGCGGTCGCCGCCCACCCGCGTGCGCCGGATCCAGGTGACATCCAGATCGCCCTCCGCCCCGGCCACGCGCAGATGCACCGGCGCATAGGGCCGCAGCCCCACCCCGTCGAAGGCCAGCACCGCATGGCCGAAACTCGGGTCGTCCACCGGGCGCGCCCCCGGCCCGATCCGGTAGTGCCGCGCCTGCCCGCGCTGCGCCTCGCCGAGGCCGATCTGTCGCGGCACGCCGTCGAGGCGCACGAGGATCGCACCCTCGGGCCAGGGCCCCGCCCCCTCTGTTCCCAACTGCCCGCGCAGCCGGTGACGCAGGATGTAGGTATCGGGCGCCACCAGTTCGGCATCGCGGAACTGAAACAGTTCCCATCCGCCCGGCGTGCCGTCGCCGATGGCGCAGAGATTGCCGCCATTGAGAAACGCCGTGTCGCTCACGCTCTCCAGCGTGCCGTGGCGCATCCGCACGAAGAGGCCCTCGCCCCGGTCGATCCGCCCCGGCGCGGCGGGGGCGAGCACGCCCTGCGTCACCCCCACGGTGGCCTGCGCCGAAATGAGCGTGTCGAGCCCATAATTCGCGTCCTCGTCCGAGGCATAGAGCGCCACGCTGCCCGGCCACGGATCGGCGATCACCGCGAGATGCGGGGCATGGGGCACCTCCTCGCCGCTCATCAGCGGCAGGTCGAGAAGCAGCGGCGTCACCGGCCCCGCCGCCACGAAGGGCCGCAGACGCGCGGGCGCGTCGTCGATCAGGATGGGGCGGAAACTCTCGGGGTCGGTGCGCGTGGCCTCGATCCGCTGCACGCCCGCCATCTGCTCGGCCCGGTCGATGCGGAACCGCCCGCCGCCCGCGTCCCGCGGCAGTTCGATCACATCCCCCGCGCCCAGCAAGATATCCGACGGCGGCAGCGTCAGGCGCAGCGTATCCACCGACAGCCGCGCCTCCGACAGCCACCGCTCCACCACCTGCCGCCCCTCGGCGCGCGTGAGCGCCAGCGACAGTTCCGACATGGCGACGGCATGGGTGGCCTCGTCGGGCAGGATCGCCTCCTCGGACACCGCCTCGTACTCGCCATCCGCCTCGACGAAGCGCAGCCGCACCCGCCCCGCAAGCTCCAGATCGCTGCCGCGCGTCCGCTCGATCACGCCGCCAAGTTCGGGGTCGCGCACCAGCCGGTCATGGGCCAGCACGGCATCCGCCCGCCCGTCGCGGGCACGAAAGCCGAGGGTGCCGCCGCGCTCCACCGCATCGACGCCATGGGCCAGCAAGAGCGGCTGAAGCGCGGCGCGTGCGGGCCCCACCTGATCCACCAGGTAGCCGCGCACGAAGCGCGGCGCGCGGTCGGTGTCGAGGTCGGAAACGCCCGCGCGCCCGGCGATCTCGGCCGCCACCTCGGCCAGCCTTCGCCCGCTCACCCGGCCCGTGATCCAGTGCCCGCGCGCGTAATTCGCGCCATCCGACCACAGCGTATCGCGCGCCGGAAACCACGGATAGGGCCGCGCGTCCCACGCCCAGACACAGGCGTGCTCCATGTCGACCATCGGCCCGCCATAGGCCTCCGACACCGGGTTATGCGCCGGGTCGCGCCAATAGCCCGCCATCGCCCGCAGATACTGCAACTGGATCATCTCGTCGCGTGCGCCGTTGGAATGGCGCGGCAGCCGCGACTCCGACGATTTCGGATCGAGAAACTTGTTGGGCTCGTTGGTGCCCTTGTCCACCGCAGCGCAGCCATATTCGGTAAACCGGATGGGCTTTGACTGCGGCACCCACGCGGTCGGCTCGGGCGCGCGCACGCCCCCCACCCGGTCGTGATGGCGGTTCGCCCACCAGCCGCGCAGGTCCTTGAACCGCCAGACCCACGGCTCATTATACGTGTCGTCGGTGATCGGCACCCGGCGCTGCGCCGCGCGCGCCTCGTCCGACGGGTAGAACCAGTCATACCCCTCGCCGCCCGCGATATTCGATTGCAGGTAGCCAAGGTCGTGGATCGACGGCCAGTCCTGCGCGTCAAGGTGGTCATACCCCTCGCGCCAGTCGCTGAGCGGCATGTAATTGTCGATCCCGACGAAATCGATATTCTCGTCCGCCCAGAGCGGATCGAGGTGGAAGAAGCGGTCGCCATCCCCCGGCTGATAACCGAAATATTCCGACCAGTCGGCGGCATAGCCGATCTTGACCTCCGGCCCCAGCAGGGCCCGCACCTCCGCCGCCAGCGCGATGAGTTGCGCCACCGCCGGAAAGCTGTTGTCCGGCCCTCTCACTTGCGTGAGGCTGCGCATCTCCGAGCCGATGCAAAAGCTCTCGACGCCGCCCGCTGCGGCACACAGCGCCGCCTGATGCAGGATGAACCGGCGAAACGACCATTCATCGGGGCCATGATAGGCCACCGGGCTTGCCTTGACCGCCCCGCCAAAGCTCAGCAGGTCGCGCGCGCCGGTGCCCGGCACGCCCACCGGCACCGCCTCGACCGGCGTCACCGTGAAATCCGCCGCCCGCGTCGTGCCGAAGAAGGCCGCCACCTCGTCCGCCGCCGCCGCCGTACCGTCGGGGCTGCCCTCCTGCCCCGGTGCCTTCGAGGTGGTGATCCGCCCCCGCCAGGGCAAAACCGGCTGATCGCCCGCCCCGCTCCACGGATCGGGCAGGCCGTTACCCGCCATCTGCGTCATCAGGATGAACGGATAACAGAGCACGTCCTGCCCCGCCTGCCGCAGCGCCAGGATCGCCTCGACCAGCGCCTGATCGGTGGGCGTGCCGCCATAGACCTCGCGGTCGTCGGCGTCGCGCGGCACGGTCGCGGCGGCACCGCGCCCGAGGCCCGAGACCTGCCACGGCATGTTGGCCGAGTCGAACGCCTTCTGCTCCACCAGCGGGCGGATATTGCACTCTCCGCAGCGCAGATCGTCGCCGAACCAGCTGACCACCAGCGACGTGGCCCGCACCCGTGGCAATTCCTGGGTCAGCGCCTCCAGCGACACGGCGAAGTCACTGCGCGCGCCCGGCGTGTTGACATTGGCGAGGCCCTTGGAGCCAAAACCGAAATCCATCGTCACCGGCGTCGTGGCCAGGGCGTATTCGCCGGTGCCCGGCAGCATCGCCACGCCGCGCAACGCATGCACCGGATCGAGATCGGCCCCCGGATTGCCCGCCTGCGCCGGGCGGCACAGCTCGAAGCTGAACTGCGGCACGCGCGTACCGAAGGGCGTGAGGTCCAGATCCTCGATCACCACATAGGCGGTGCCGCGATAGGCGGGCACGCTGCCCGCCCCCTCCACCGCCTCGATGAGCGGGTCGGGCAGCTGATCGCGGCTGCCCGTATAGACCCGCATGTCGAGATCGTCGGGCGCGATTTCGGTGCCGTCGGCCCAGATGCGGGCGACGCGGGAAATCTCGCCCTCGCACAGCGCCAGCGCAAGGCTCACCGAATAGCTGATCTCGCGCACCGTGGGCGTGGCGGGGCGCGGGCGGCCCTTGCCCCCGCCGCTGCGCCCCGGCGTCACGGTGACGCGCTCGCGGAATTCCGTGGCCCAGATCACCTGCCCGCTCACCCGCATCCGGCCATGGACCTGCGCGATGGCGTCGCCCTCGCCCGACCCGGTCAGCCGCAGCCGGCTCACCCGTCCGGTCTCGACCACCTCCGAGCCCTGCCCCAGCAGGCGCTGATCGATCGACCGCCCGATGACCGCCCCCGCAAAGCGCCCCAGCGCCACCGACGAGATGCCGAGGACCGACCCCCCGACCGCGCCGCCGAGGGCCGCCCCGGCCGCGGACAGAACTATCGTTGCCATGCTTGTCCCTCCTCAGGAAAGGCGAAGCGCGCCACGATCCGCCGCCGCCAGGGCAGGCTCAGCGCGCTTTCCACCACGCCATGCCCCGAATAGGCATGGACGAACCGCGCGTCCCGCCCGGCGCGCGTGCAGATGCCCAGATGCTTGGCCACCGCGCCATCGCGCATCCGGAAGAGGATCACGTCGCCGAGGGCCTCGGAGGCCAGCGGGCGCGGCAGCAGGTGGCGCAGCGCGGCGGCCCACAGCACCTCCTCGCGGGCGGGCTCGGACCAGTCCATCGAATAGGCGGGCGGGCGTTCGGGCTCTGCGCCCATCACCTCGCGCCAGACCCCGCGCACGAGGCCCAGGCAATCGCACCCCGCCCCCCGGCACGCCGCCTGATGACGGTAGGGCGTGCCGATCCAGCCGCGCGCGGCGGTGACGATATCCTCCCGCCGGGCGCTCATCCGCGACGGCTCCCGCCATCGAGGCGCGGCGACTTGGAGGGATCGGTGATCACCCAGTCATCGCCGGGAATATCCGGGAACCCCTGAAAATTCAGGATATTGGAGAACTTGACCTGACAGGTTTCGCGCCGCTTGTCACATCCCGCCTCGATCCGCAGCGCATCGCCGGGGGCGACCGCCGCGCCCAAGGGATGCCACAGCTCGATCACCCGCGCGGCCCCTTCCATACGGTCGCGCTTGATCATGCCCTGCAACCCCCGCGCCGCGCCGCCCTGCACCTTCAGCACGCCATGGCGGAACCAGCCCTCGTCAAACCCGGCCATCTCCGCAAAGCGGAATACCCGGTTCTGCGTGACCTGCTCGGCCACCCGCTCGGCCACATAGCCAGGCGTATCCAGATCGAAGGTGCAGTCGCGATCCCCCAGCACGGCGCTGCACCGCGTCTGGTACACCCGCCCCAGCGGCACGTTGAGCGCGTCCGTCAGGCCGCGCAATTCCGCCTCGAACGCCCCGCCCGCACGGCGGATATCGCCTACCGTCCCGGCAAAGATCACCATCCGCTGCGCAACGTCGCGCCAATTCACGATCCACGCCCGCACGCCCGCGCCGTCATAGCGCCCGGCCTCGATATCCTCCTCGCGGATCGCCGCATCCGACAGCGCGCCCAACGCCTCGGTATTGTCCACCGCCAGCCCGGTGCCCGCCGTCACGGCACGCGCGCTCATGCCCGTCTCGGGGCGGAACGCGATGCCCTCGAAGGCAAGCGCGCGGTCGTGATCGGTGAATCCCATCACCACCCCGTCGCGCCGCGTGAGCGCCCAGGCCCGGCAGGTGGTGCTCACCCCCGTCGCAAGATGCGCGGCCAGCGCCTCGGCCCCGGTCACAGCCGGATCTCCACCACCGGCACGCTCGGCACCTCGCCCGCCCGGAAACCGGCCATGCTCACCTGCAGACGGTCGGTATCGAAGCGCACCGGCACGTCGAACTCATACCCCGCCGTCACCGCCACATCGCGGTTGGGCGGCTCCGAAAACGTGACGATGCCGGTGGTGTCGTCCACCTCGTAATGCACGCCCTCGCGCATCTCGACCCCGCCAAGGCCGATACGCACGCTCCCCCGGACCGGCTTGACAACGGGGCGCCGGGCCTCCTGCGCGCCCGAACGATAGGTCTTGAACAACTGGAACGCGACGGTCGCATCGTCGCCCACCCCGATCCGCTGATCGTCGAAGGCGGGCGCGGCCCCGGCGCGGCCCGACTTGAAATCGCTCCAGTCCTTCCAGCGAAACCCGTAAAGCTGCCCCTGCCGCGCCTCGAAGAACGCGATCAACGCGTCGATATCCTCAAGGCTGCGCAGCGCCACGCCCGCGTCATAGCGCCTGCGCGCCTGCGCCCAGGGGCTGTTGCGCTCTTCGTGTCCGCTGGCCAGCGCGACGATCTCGGTCAGCCGCTCTGGCCCGCCCACCGAGCCGAAACTCAGGATCGCGGGAAACCGTATCTCGTGGAAACCCATGGCTCTCTCCCCCTCAGCGGTTGCGCGCGCCGCGCCCGATCACGCGGCCAAGCTGCGCGGCGATCTGCCCGCCGCTGCGGCGAAAGCCCTCGACGTCCGGCGTGCTCACGTTCATCACCACGCTCACATTGCCGCCGCCCTGCGCGCGCACGCCCAGCCTGCCATCCGCGCCGCGCGACAGCGGCAGGATCGCCTCGGGCCCCGCCTCGCCCATCAGCCCCCTGCGCCCGCCGCGCATCGGAAACGTCACCGGCCCGCTCACCACGCCGCCATCGGCAAAGGGCATCACGCGGCCTTGTGCGAAACCGCCGCCGCGCCCGAAGGGCAGCAGCCCGCCCACCAGCGCGCCGATCCCCTGCGACACCAGCCCGCCCACCTGATCCGTCACCGGGCGCACCGCGTCGTTGAACGCGGTGTTGACCATCGTCGTGGCCAGCCGCCGCAGGCTCTCGCTCAGGCTGTCGCCCTGCACCACCGCACCGCGCAGCGCGCCGCGCAGGCCCCGGCTCAGTCCTCGTTCGAGGCTCTGCACATCCTGTCCGGCGGCAGCGAACCCGCCCCGCACCCGGGACAGTTCCCCGGCAAAGGCGGCGGCCATCGCGCCCGCTTGCCCCATCGCGTCGTCCAGCGCCGCGACCTGCGCCTCCAGATCGTCAGCGCGCTCCAGCTCATCCATCGCTTAGCTCCTCTTCATGGTCGGGATAGGCCGCCAGCAGCGCCTCCAGCCCGTCGCGCCCCATCGGGCGCGCAGCCCCGCCCTCGCCCAGCATCAGCCGCAACTCGGCAGGCGTCAGCGCCCAGAACTCGTCCGGGCGCAGCCGCAGATCGGCCAGCCCGAAATGCATCAGCGCGGGCCAGTCGATACGGCTCATGCCGCCCCGGGCAGCTGGAAAGTGCGCTTGAGCAATTGCGCCGCTGCCTTCGCGGCCTCCAGCGGCCCGCCATCGATCTCGGCCTCGGCCAGCGCGGCCTCCTCATCGCCAAGCCCCGCGGCCAACAGCGAAAGCAAATCGCCAGCCGAGAACGCGCCGCTCTCGAACCGCTCGACCAGCGCCACCAGGCTATCGTCGCCCAGCCGCGCCTCCAGCGCCGCCAGCCGGCCGAGGCTCAACCGCATGAGGCGCGCCTCGCCGTTGACCGTGAGCGCCACCTCGCCGCGCCAGGGGTTCTCCATCACGCCACCGCCGCGAAGCTGAGCGCGCCGGCCGAGGCCATGGCGAGCTCGTAGACCGCCTCGCCGTCATGGTTGCCGGAATATTCCAGCGAGGTGATCTGGAACGGCCCCTCGACGGTGCCGAAATCCGGTATGATCACCTGGAACTGCGGGATCTGGCCGTCGAAGAACATCTGCCGCGCCCGCTCGTCAGTATCCTCATCGCGGAACACGCCAGAACCCGAGATCGCCGCAGAGCGCACGCCGGTGCCGCCCAGCAGCTCGCGCCAGCCGCCAGTGCTCTGCAGGTTGGTCACGTCGACGGTCTCTGCGTTGAAGGTGATCCGCGTGGCGCGCAGCCCCGCGACGGTTGAAAAGCTGCCCGACCCGTTCATGTCGATCTTGATAAGCAGGTCCTTGCCCTTTTGAGCCACCATTGTCCTGGGTCTCCAGTAAATTTCGGTTACATCGTGTCTTCGAGCACGGCGCGAAAGCGCATCTCGACGCGCCGGGGCCGATTGATCCGCCCCCGGTCGGCCCGCACGGAGAGCAGGCGCAGATCAACGAGGTGCCCTCGGCCAAGCGTCAGCGTGCCCGGCAGCAGCGCCTCGCAAACCGCCGCAGCGGCGGCCTTGGGCCGGGAAAAGCCCTCGGTTCGCGCATGCACCGTGACGGTGAAATCGTGCACCGCCCCGCTGCTGGTCTTGGTCGAACCATCGCGCACCCGCTCCTCGCCCAGCGTGACGTGCAGGTCCGGAGCCTCCGCCGGCGCAACAGGTGGGGCGGCGTCGTATATGTCCTGTCCCACCAGCGCCATCAGCGCGGGATCGGCGGTCAGGCGCTCGTAGACCGCGGTCTGAAGCGACGGCGGCAATGCATAGGTCATGCGTCGATCCCTTCTTCGGCAAAACAGGCGAGAAAGCACCCTTCGCCATCGG
>CAJXKX010000036.1 GCA_913055965.1 uncultured Roseovarius sp. | reverse complement strand
CCGGCGGGCCGTTCCTGTTCGGCGCGTTCAGCGCTGCCGACGCCATGTATGCCCCCGTAACCTCCCGTTTCCGAACCTACGGCGTGGATGTTGCGGCCTTCGGAGACAACGGAACGGCGGCGGCATATTGCGAGGCGGTAATGAGCCTGGATCACCTGCGCCAATGGATGGCCGAAGGCCTAGCCCAGATGAAGGAACGCGGCCAGCCCTACTAACCGCTCCTTTTTTTTGCAAAAAGGCTTTTCCGCGAGGCATCGATTGATGCCTTATGGTTAATCCTTTCTTGACCACTGTCCCGGATTATTACGCTAGCGCAACAAGTGACGGCCCTTGGGCCGCGAGGACAGTATTATGGTCAACCGGCAGGGAACGGCACGCTCGGTGTGCCGCCGGCTCGGCTGGAATCTGATGGCGAGTGCGGCAATTGTCGCACTGGCGGCAGGCTGCACGAAATTCGGCAAGAAAAGCACGCCGCAAGCCTCGATTGCGGCAATCAACTATTCGAAGCAGGCCGAGCGCCCTCCTCTCAAGCCCAACAACCCGCTTCACATCCAGGCCACCAAGTGGGCGCGCAAGCACCAGAAAGACCCCGCTGACGCGAATACCGCGATCAATTACGCGCGCAGCCTCAAGGCGATCGGCGCGAAACAGAAGGCGCTCGAAGTAACCGAGCGCACCTATCAGTTCAATCCGGGCAATGCCGAACTGGCGTCCGAATATGGCAGGCTCGCGCTCGACCTTGGAAAAGTCCAGCTCGCCGACCAGCTGCTGAACAAGGCACTGCGTGACTCGCGCAATCCCGACTGGCGGCTGCTGTCGGCTCTTGGCACGGTCCAGGCAAAACGCGGAAACCACAAGAAAGCGCAAACCTTCTACGTCGCCGCTCTGAAACAACAGCCCGGCGCCACGTCAGTCTACAATAACCTGGCGCTTTCCTATGCCCTCGATGGCAAGGCGGGAGATGCCGAGAAGCTTCTGAAAGAGGCCGTGAACAAGGGCCATAACAGCCAGGTCGTCCGTCAGAACCTGGCGCTTGTCCTCGGCATTCAGAGCAAGTTCGACGAGGCGCAGGAAGTCGCCATGATGGACCTGGATGAAAAACGCATCGACAACAATGAACAGTTCCTGCGCAAGATGGTGAAAGCCACGAAGGTTGCTAGGGCGCCGCAAAACGAACCGGGCCGGACAGCGAAAGCAGATCCGACCGTCACGGCGGCGCTACCGCGCAAGCGCGCCGGGGTGAAGGCCACCTCGCCCGGACCGGAAAAGGCCGCTCCGGCGGAGACGCGACAGGCGAAAGCCCCCGTGCCCACTCGCAAACCGGCGCCACCCGCGCACGCTCCAGCCGAGATCGCAAAAACGCTGAGCAAGGAGCAGAAGCGGGAGATGGCGCGCGAGCTGCCTTGGCAGACGAAACGGAACGCCGTCAAGACTGGGAAAACGGCGGTAGCCAGTCTCCCGCCAGAGAAATCCGCTGCCAAGCAGGAGAAGACTCACTCGTGGAGCGTCACGGTCAACGAACCCGCGGAGACCGCGACAAAGACGCCAATGGAAACAAGCAAGCGCACGGCATTCAGGTTCCCGTCGACCGAGTAACCTGAATCCACACCGCTCTCCGGCGATAGTGAAATGAAAAGCCGCTGCCAGACTGGCAGCGGCTTTTCATTTATCTGTTAAGTGCCTGTTGGAACCGTGCCGGATCAGCCGCCACGTACCGCCATGACCTTGATGTAGGCCGGTCCGAGGATCACGATGAACAGAACCGGCAGGAAGAATACGATCATCGGCACGGTGAGCTTGGGCGGCAGCGCAGCCGCTTTCTTCTCGGCGTCCGCCATACGCATGTCGCGGTTTTCCTGCGCCATGGTGCGCAGCATGGTGGCGAGCGGGGCCAGCAGCGAGGGCGGCTGCGTGAGCTCGTGCCCCGGCACCTGCGCGGCAAATCCCTCGATCCATCGCGCCGAGCCGATGAGCTGGATCACCTGCCAGAAGGTCGCGATCACCCCCAGCACGAAGACGAAGAAGATGAAACCGTTGAGCCAGGGGTTCGCCTCGAACACCGGCAGCACGCGCGGCAGCGCGAGAAACGCCCCCGCCGCCGTCAGCGCCAGCACGATCAGCATCAGCAGGATCTGCCGATAGGGGGTGGAGAACTGCGGCTCGGCCTCGCGGTCCGGCTGGTCCATCTGGACGCTCCCGACACGTTTCTTTGCAGCCGCAACCCTACGCCGCCTGCCGCTGCAAGCCAAGGGCTATCCGCAGATAACGCGCACCCGGCGCACCAGCCAGTCCAGATCGCGATCCCCGAGGCCGAGGTCGCGCAGATGTGCCTCGGTATTGAACAGGTACTCGGTATTCGGCCCCCGCCCGCCATGGGCGCGGGCGATGATCTGCGCCTGTTCCTCGAGATCGAGCCCGCCGCAATACTGGTCGTGATCGGGATCGACCACGTAGGTGACCGCCTCGACCTCGCGCCCGTCGCTCAGCACCACCGGCAGCCGCGCCTCGTGATAGGCCGCCGACACGAGTTCGCGCTCGCGCAGATAGGCCAGCACCTCGGGCGCGCGGTCGGGGTCGGCGCGCAGGGCCACGCCCGAGCAGACGCCGCGCGGCGCACGGTCGAGCGCCAGCACAAGCCCCGGTGCCTCGGGCGTGCCGCGATGGTGGATCGAGCGCATGCAGAAGCTGCGCCGATAGCCGGGCAGCCGCGCGATCACCCGCTCCACCGTGTCGAAGCCCGGGTTCCATACCAGCGAGCCGTAGCCGAACACCCACATGCCTTTTCCCCTGTTCCTTGTGTCCGCCCCCCTATAAACACGCTTCGCGAAGGGCATGAAAGGGGCAAGCCATGCGCGCTATTCTGGCCGTCATCCTCGTCGCCGCCGCGGGCTGGGCGGGGTATTGGGTCCTCGGCAGCCGCGCCACGCTCTCGGCGTTCGAGACCTGGCTCGAGGCGCGCCGCGCCGAGGGCTGGGCCGCCGAAGCGGGGCGGCTTGACGTGCAGGGCTTTCCCAACCGGTTCGACGTCGTGTTCGAGGACCTGATCCTCGCCGATCCCGCGACCGGCCTTGCCTGGGAGGTGCCGCGATTCCAGATCGACGCGCTGAGCTACCGGCCCAACCACGTGATCGCCGTCTGGCCGGAGGAGCAGCTTGTCGCCACCCCGCAGGACAAGCTGCGCGTCGAGAGCCGCGACATGCGCGCCTCGCTGGTGATCGCCCCCGATACCGCGCTTGCGCCCCGCCGCATGACGCTGACCGCCGATTACCTGCGCGTCACCCCCGAGGGCCGCCCGGACGAGACCACCGCGCTCTCGACCCTCAGCCTCGGGGCCGAGCGGCAGGAGGGCACCGCGTACCGGCTGGGGCTGCGCGCCGAGGGGCTGACGCTCGCTGCGCCGTGGCGCGCGCGGCTCGATCCCGAGGGCCGGCTGCCCGACCGGATCAGCGGCTTTACCGCCGATGTGACGGCCACGTTCGACAAGCCGTGGGACCGCAGCGCGATCGAGCGCGCCCGCCCGCAGCCCACCCATCTGCGGGTGCGGCTGGCCGAGGGGCGCTGGGGCGATCTGCATTTGCAGGCGGCGGGCGAGGTAACGGTGGCGCCCGGGGGCTGGCCCGAGGGCGAGATCACCCTCAAGGCGCGCAACTGGCGCGAGATCGTGACCATCCTGCGCAGCGCCGGGGCGCTGCCCGAGAGCATGGCCGGAAGCGTCGAGAGCGGCCTCGGCATGATGGCGCGGCTCGCAGGCAACCCCGAGACGCTCGACATTCCGCTGGGATTCGGCTCCGGGCGCATGTGGCTCGGACCGGTGCCGCTGGGCCCCGCGCCGCGGCTGCGGCTGCGCTGACCGGCGCGCGCCCGGGCTCAGCCCTTGCGGCGGATGCCGATGCGGCTGCCCACGCCCTCGGGCCGGGGCAGGGCGGCATGGGCGCGCGCCATGTCCGCCACGCGGGCGGCGATATCCCCGGGCATCGGCACAACGCGCGGCCCGGAGAGATCGACATGCAGCGTCAGGCTTTCGCCGGTGGCCGCGCACCAGCCCTCTTCGTGGAACAGTTCCTGGAAGAAGTGAAAGCGCTTTTCGTCATGGTCGAGCAGGTAGAAGCTGCTGCGCAGCCGGTCGCCCAGCTTGACCTCGCGCAGGTAGCGGATGTGGAACTCGGCGGTATAGGTCGTGAGGCCGCGCTCGGTCACGTAATCCGGGCCGAAGCCCATCCCGGCAAATGCCTCGTCCGCGCAGCGATCCATCATCACGGTGTAATAGCCCATGTTCATGTGGCCGTTATAGTCGATCCAGCCCTCCTCGACGGGGTGGTAGCTGGACATGAAGGGCTGGGCATCGGACATGGGGCGGACCTTTCGAAACCGGGGGCGGGTGCGTTCTACGGGCTTTCTTGGCAGGATTGCAATGGCGGCGAGGCATCGCAGGCGCGCGCGTGCCCCGCGATCCCGCGATTTCGTGATTTGGATTTCAGCGCGCAGCCCCCATCTGATCCGCACAGGCAGCGCGAAGGAGGATATCGTGGCTCAGACGATAGGACGGCGGATTTTCCTGGTGGCAGGGCTCGCGGGCGCGGTGGCGCTCGCGGCGGTGGCGGGCCAGCGGTATCTCGGCGGCTTCGAGGAACAGGCGACCGCGCCGGTCTACGCGCCGGGCGGCGTGGCGATCCGCGGCACCGATCCGGTGGCGTATTTCACCGAAGGCCGCGCCGTGCCGGGCACCGAGGCGCACAGCCTCGAGTGGAACGGCGCGACCTGGCAGTTCGCCAGCGCCGACAACCGCAGCGCCTTTGCCGAAGACCCGGCGGCCTACGCCCCGCAATACGGCGGCTTCTGCGCCTGGGCGGTGGCGGAGAAGGGCAAGCTCTATTCCACGCAGCCCGACAACTGGGCCATCGTGGATGGCAAGCTCTACCTCAACTATAACGACGAGATCGAGGCGCGCTGGCAGAAGGACATCCCCGGCTTCATCGCGGCGGGCGATGCCCGCTGGCCCGAGATATTGAAGGCAGGATCGTAAGCGCCGGGCTCACGCCCAGGGGCCGCGCGGGCGGGCCTGACCGGCCATCTCGCGCAGCGCTGCGATGCGGTTTTCCGCTGACGGATGGGTCGAGAAGAGCCGGTCGCGCGCATGGGCGTGCAGCGGGTTGACGATGAACATGTGCGCGGTCGCCGGGTTGCGCTCGGCCGCGTCGTTGTCGATCCGCGCGGCGAGCCCCGAGATTTTCCCCAGCGCCGAGGCGAGCCAGAGCGGGTTGCCGCAAATCTCGGCCCCCGTGCGGTCGGCCTCGTATTCGCGGCCCCGGCTGATCGCCATCTGCACCAGCGCCGCGCCGAGCGGTGCCAGGATCATCAGCGCCAGCGTGCCGATCAGGCCCAGAGGATTGTTGCGGTTGCCGCCGAAGAACAGCGCGAAATTGGCCAGCATCGAGATCGCCCCCGCGAAGGTGGCGGTGATCGTCATGATGGTGGTGTCGTGGTTGCGGATATGAGCCAGCTCATGCGCCATCACCGCCGCGATCTCGTCGCGGCCGAGGTGCCGCAACAGGCCCGTGGTGGCGGCGACGGCGGCGTTTTCGGGGTTCCGGCCGGTGGCGAAGGCGTTGGGCTGATCGTTGTCGAGGATATAGACCGCCGGGCGCGGCATGCCCGCGCGGTCGGCCATGTCGTGCACCATCCGCGCGAGCGCATCGCCCTCGGGCCCCGAGGCGGGGCGCGCGCCGTGCATGCGCAGCACCATCTTGTCGGAATTCCACCAGCTATACGCGTTCATCGCCACCGCGATGACCAGTGCGATCAGCGCCCCGCCCATACCGCCCAGGAGCGCCCCGAGACCGAGGAACAGGGCGGTCATCGCGGCCATCAGCACCGCCGTGCGCAGGTATCCGTTCATCCATGCCTCCGTTTTCCCGAAGGTGATATGGGGGCGGGCGGCGGGGCTGCAAGCGGGCCGCGCCCGGCGATGTGGAGAATTCGACGCATTTTCCAGGCGGCGTTAAGCCGGCGTTGACCTGCGGCGGGGAAAGTGGCCCGACAGGAGGGGCGCATGACCACCGCATCCGAATTGCCGATCGACACATCCGCCTCGGCGATGGACATGGCGCATGCCATGTTTGGCACCGGGATCACCGTGACCGGGGCCAGCTACCAAGGGGCGGGGCACGCCTCGGGCCTCTATTCGCAGGGCGACAGCATCGCGCCGGGCGTCACCCCCTCGGACAGCGGCGTGATCCTGTCCACGGGCCGCGCGTCAGACATCACCAACGCTTCGGGCGATGCCAACACCTCTTCGGGCACCTCGACGGCCAATTTCACCGCGGGCGATGCCGGGCTGAGCGCGATTTCCGGGCAGGCCACGTTCGATGCCGCCATATTCGAGGCCGAGTTCGTGCCCGAAGGCAGCACCCTGACCATGCAGGTGGTGTTCTCGTCGGAGGAATATCTCGAATATGTCGATTCGGGCTTCAACGACGCGGTGGGGGTCTGGGTCAATGGCGTGCAGGCCGAACTGACCGTGGGCAGCGGCGACATCACCATCAACAACATCAATGACGAGAGCAATTCCAACCTCTACATCGACAATCCCGCGAGCGGCGAGACCTACAACACCGAGATGGACGGCTTTACCGTCACGCTCACGCTCAAGGCGCCCGTCAATCCCGGCGAGGTCAACACGATCCGCATCGGCATCGCCGATGGCGGTGACCGCGCCTATGACAGCAACCTGCTGATCGCCGGGAATTCGGTGCAGACCGCGCTTGTCGCGGGCGACGACGCGATCGCGGCGCGACCCGGAGAGGAGGTGGAGGCCGATCTTCTGGCCAATGACACCAGCGCGGCGGGCGGCACGCTCCGCATCACCGCGATCAACAACCAGCCGGTGGAGGTGGGCGACACCGTGGTGTTGCCGACGGGCGAGGCGATCACGCTCACGGCCACCGGGATCACGCTTGCCGCAAGCGGGGCGGCACCGGGTGAGAGCACCTTTTCCTACGAGGTGAGCGACCAGAGCGGAAACACCGATATCGGCTTCGTCACGCTGACCACGACGCCCTGTTTCGTGGCCGGAACGCCGATCGACACCGTCCATGGGGCCGTGCCGGTCGAGGCGCTGCGCGTGGGCGATATGGTGCTGACCCGCGATCACGGGCCGCAGCCGCTGCGCTGGGTCGGGGTGAGCACCCGGCGCGCGGCGGGGGCGGACGCGCCGGTGCGCCTCGCGGCGGGCGCGCTCGGGGGGCACGCGGGCCTGGAACTGTCGCCCAATCACCGGGTACTGATCGCGGATCCGGCGGCGGAACTCATGTTCGCCGAGGCCGAGGTCTTGGTCCGGGCGCGCGACCTGACCGGGCGGGCGGGCATCGACCGGCGCGAGGACGGGCGGGCCCTGCGCTATGTGCATCTGCTCTTCGGCCGCCACGAGATCGTGCGCGGGGCCGGGCTCTGGAGCGAGAGCTACCACCCCGGCCCGGAAACGATGACAGGGTTCGACGCCGGGGCCGAGGCGGAGTTGCGCCGCCTGTTCCCGGCGCTGTTCGAAGGGGTCGGCCCGGCGCGCTATGGCCCCGCGGCCCGACGCGTGCTGCGCCGCCACGAGGCGGGGCTTCTGTCCGCGATCCGCCCAAGGGGCCGACCGGCGGCGCAGGGTGCTGCGGGAGGGGGCGTGATGCGCTAGACTGCCCGCCCGCGCCCCGGCTCCTCAGACGCGCAGGACCCGTTTCCTGCCGCCCCGCCGCAGGCTAGACTGTAGCCATGATCCTCTCGCGCGACCGTGGCTATATCTTCGTGCACATCCCCAAAACCGGGGGCACCTCGCTGGCGCAGGCGCTGGAGGGGCGCGCGACGGCCTCGGATATCCTGATCGGAGACACGCCCAAGGCGCGGCGGCGGCGCGGGCGGGTGGCGCGGCTGCGCGGGCAGGCGCGGGGGCGGCTGTGGAAGCATGCGACGCTCGCGGATATCGACGGGCTGCTGTCGCCGCCCGAGATCGCGGAGATGTTCACCGTGACGCTGGTGCGCAACCCGTGGGACCGGATGGTGAGCTACCACGCCTGGGCGCGCGCGCAAACCTTCGATCACCCGGCGGTGCGGCTGGCGCAAACGCTTGATTTCGAGGGCTTCGTCGCCGCGCCCGAAACGCGCGCGGCCTGGGCCGCCGCGCCCGCGCGCCACTACATGACCGCCGCCGACGGGCGCGAACGTGCGCGGCTCTTCATCCGGCTCGAGGCGATCGAGGCCGACGCCGCGCCGCTCTGGGATCATCTCGGCTTTCGCCTCGACCTGCCGCATCTCAACGCCTCGGCGCGGGGCGACTACCGACGATATTACAGCGACGAGACCGCCGCCATCGTCGCGGAGATCGCCGCCGAGGACATCGCGCGTTTCGGATACCGCTTCGACGCGGGCGGAGCGATTTGATCAAATTCTGTTTCACCTCTGGCCAAGCCGCCCGGCCTGCGACAATGTCAGGCTCGCTGACCTTTGCCCCGGGAGACCGTCATGACCCAACAGCCCCTGCGTATCGCCATCAACGGCTTCGGGCGGATCGGCCGCACGATCCTGCGCATCCTGATGCGCGACGGGGCCGATTTCGAGCTCGCCTGCATCAACGAGATCGAGCCTCTGGAGACCTGCGCCTACCTGTTCCAGTATGACAGCGTGTTCGGCCCCTGGCCCGGCACGGTGACGCGGGAGGGGGCGGCGCTGGTGGTGGACGGGCGCGCGATCCCGTTCCACGCGGCGCGCGACCTGAGCGATCTCGATCTGTCGGGCGTCGATGTGGTGCTCGACTGCACCGGCATGGCGGGCGCGCGCGCGGTGGCCGAGCGGGGCCTTGCGGCGGGGGCGCGGATGGGGCTGGTCTCGGGCCCGTCGGAGGAGGCCGACATCACCGTGGTTCTGGGCGCGAACGAAGGGGCGCTCGCGGGGCAGCGGATCGTGTCGAACGCATCCTGCACCACCAACGCGCTGGCCCCGCTGGCGCGCCTGCTGGACGAGGCGTACGGTATCGAAAGCGGGCAGATGACGACGGTGCATTGCTATACCGGCAGCCAGCCCACGGTGGACAAGCCGCGCGGCGCGCCCGAGCGCAGCCGCGCCGCGGCTCTGTCGATGGTGCCGACGACGACGAGCGCGCAGCGCCTGACGGGGCTGGTGCTGCCGGGCCTCGCGGGGCGCATCGAGGCGCGGGCGGTGCGGGTGCCGGTGGCCTCGGTGTCGGCCATCGACCTCACGGTGCAGACCCGCGAGGCGGTGACGGCCGAGGCGGTGGGCGCGCGGCTGGAGGCAGACGGCAACGAGAGCGGCGGCCTGTGGTCGCCGGTATCCGTCACCCGGCACAAGGACGGGAGCACGGGCCTGTTTCCCCACCTGTCGCTCGACCGCGCCAAGCCTGGCCTGATTGCGGTGAATTCCGCGGGCCGCCGGTTCGTGAACGAGGGTTTGTCCTATCACGACTTTGTCGAAGCGATGTACCGGTCGCACGAAACGGTGCCCACGATGCCGGCATGGCTGGTCTGCGATGCGGCGTTCGTGAAGAAGTACGGGATCGGCGTGATTTATCCGGGGACGACCGACCTGCGGCCGCATGCGGAGTCCGGGTACGCCACCGTCGCCGAGACGCTGGACGGTCTGGCGCGCGCGCTCGGGATCGATGCGGATGGGCTTCGGGATACGGTGGACCGTCACAACCGCTTCGCGGCCGAGGGCAGCGATCCGGATTTCGGTAAGGGCGACCTGGAGCTGAACCGGTTCAACGGCGACCCGGAGGCGGGTCCCAATCCCTGTCTCGGCCCCATCGGCACGCCGCCCTTCGTCGCCGTCGCGGTCTGGCCGGCGGAGATCGCCTGCAGCATCGGCCTGTCGACGACGGCCTCGGCCGAGGTCGTGAACGGAGACGGACAGTCCATTCCCGGCCTCTATGCCTGCGGAAACGACATGGCCTCCGTCATGGCGGGAACCTATCCGGGACCCGGCACGACGCTGGGCCCGGGAATGGTATTCGGCTACCGCGCCGCGATGCATGCGGCGGCGGCGCGGCGCGCGGCCAACTGATCGCCTGCGTTACGGCGCGGCAGGCGCGAACGGATCGTCGCCGAAATAGGCGGCGACGTCGGCCCAGCGCACGGGTG
>CAJXKX010000035.1 GCA_913055965.1 uncultured Roseovarius sp. | reverse complement strand
ATCCGCTCGTAAGTGATCCGTTCGTGCGCCGCGTGCATGTCGACGATGATCAGCCCGTCCGCGTTCTCGGCAAGCACGTAAACGCCGCCGAGCTGGGCAAGCGCGAAGCCGAGGGGCGGAATTTCGCCGCGCGTCGACGCGTCCTCCGCCGGCATGCTTTCGTCGCGCGCGTAGAGTCGCTGATACAGCGGCATGTGCTCCCGCACGCCGCCGTGCAGCGCGAGACGCGCCTGACCGCCGCCGAACGCGGCGGCCTCGAGCGCGAACTGGTGCGAGTGCGTTGCCATGCCCCCGGTCTTGAACACCGGGAGCCCCTCGGACTCGAGCGCCTCGGCCAATGCCTGCGCGGTAGCGATCATCTGCGCCGCGTAGGCGCGGCCGTGGGTTTTCCAGTCGCAGAGCGTGACGGCGAGCGCGGCGGATTTGGCAGCGTCGAAATTGGCGGTGAGGCCGGGAAAGGCGATGGCATCGAGTCGTTGGGCGAGGTCCGCATCATTGGTGACGATCAGCCCCCCCGCCGGGCCGCCGAGGCTCTTGTAGGTGCTCATGGTCATCAGGTGCGCGCCCTCGGCCAGCGGGTTCTTCCACGCAGCCCCCGCGATGATGCCGCATTGGTGGGCCGCGTCGAAGAGTACATGCGCGCCCACCTCGTCGGCGATGGCGCGCACCTCCGACACCGGGTGTTCGGCGAGGTTGAGCGACGCCCCCAGCGTGATCAGGCGCGGGCGTTCGCGCCGGGCGAGCGTGCGCAGCGCGTCCACGTCGACGGTATAGCCCTCGCCCGCCACCGGGGCCTCGACGATACGCAGACCGTAGAGCCCGGCGCAGCCCGGCGCGTGGTGGGTGACATGCCCGCCGATGGCGGCGGGGGGCGCGAGGATCGTGTCGCCGGGCCGGCAGGTGGCCATGAACGCGTAGAGATTGGCGATGGCGCCCGAGGGCACGCGAA
Source organism: uncultured Roseovarius sp. (assembly GCA_913055965.1). Lineage (GTDB taxonomy): Bacteria > Pseudomonadota > Alphaproteobacteria > Rhodobacterales > Rhodobacteraceae > Roseovarius. The sequence goes on along the minus strand of CAJXKX010000035.1, from coordinate 9,447 downwards.
TTTCGGCATGGGTCGCGCCGAAGACCTCTGCGGCGAGGGCGGCGGCGATCACCTCGATTTCCTCGATGGCCTCGAGCCCCGTCTCGTACTTGTCGCCCGGATAGCCGAGCGAGGGCCGCGCACCGAGGCCCGAGGCGAGCAGCGCCTCGGCGCGGGGATTCATCACGTTGGTGGCGGGGTTGAGGTTGAAGCACTCGGCATCGTGGATGCGGCTGTTTTCCGCTGCCAGCGCCTCGACGCGGGCGGCGATGGCGGCGGGGCTCTCGGCACCGGTGCGGGCGGCGAGGCGCTGGACGAGGTCTTCGCAGGGGCGGGGCACCCAGTCGCGGCGGCCGAGGGGCATGTCTAGCGCCCCCGGATGCGCGGGTCGAGCGCGTCGCGCAGGCCGTCGCCCATGTAGTTGATCGACAGCACCGTGAGCGAGATCGCGAGCCCGGGCCAGAACACCCGCTCGGGGTAATCCTGCAGGTATTGCGTGGCGTCGTTCAGCAGGCGCCCCCAGGTGGGGAAATCGGGCGGGAAGCCGAGGCCCAGGAAGGACAGCGCGCTCTCGGTGATGATCGCGTTGGCGATGCCAAGCGTGGCCGAGACCATGATCGGCGACATCACGTTGGGCAGGATATGCCGGGTGATGAGGTTGAAATTCGTGGTCCCGATGGAGCGCGCGGCGAGGATGAACTCGCGCTCTTTCAGGGCCAGCACGTCGCCGCGCACGATCCGCGCCGTGGGCATCCAGCTGGTGACGCCGATGGCCACCACGATCAGGATGAAGATGCCCAGTTCCGGGCCGAACATGCCGTTCAGCGCCTCGCGGAACAGAAGCACCATCACCAAGAGCAGCGGCAACAGCGGCAGCGACAGGAAGAGGTCGGTCAGGCGCATGAGCGGGCCGTCGAGGCGGCGAAAGAAGCCCGCGAGCACGCCGATCAGCGAGCCCAGCACCAGCGCCAGCAGCATCGCCGTGAGGCCCACGGCGATCGAGGTGCGCCCGCCCTCCAGCATGCGCGCCAGCGTGTCCCGGCCCAACTGATCGGTGCCGAACGGATGCGCGAGGCTGGGCCCCTGATTGCGCGAGCGGATGTCGATATAGGTCGCGTCGTAGGGCCAGATATAGGGCCCGAGGAAGACCGCGAGGATGATGAACAAGAGCACCAGCCCGCCGGCGAGCGCGCCGCGATGCGATTTGAACTGGTCCCAGACATCGCGCAACTGGCTGCGCGGCGGTGCTGTGGGCCCCTCGTCGGCGAGGGCGGCGATCGGCTTGGGGGTCTCAGTCATAGCGGATCCTCGGGTCGAGCACGCCATAGAGCACGTCGGCGACGATATTGAAGAACACGATGAGCACCGCGATCATGAAGGTCACGGTCTGCACCATCGGCAGGTCATTGGCCTGAATGGCGGTGATCAAGAGCTGGCCAAGGCCGTTCACCTTGAAGATCTGCTCGGTGATGATCGCCCCGCCGAAGATGTAGGGCACCCCGAGCGCGATCACCGTAACCACCGGGATCATCGAGTTGCGCAGCACATGCACCATGACGACCGCCCATTCCGACAGCCCCTTGGCGCGGGCGGTGCGCACGTAATCCTGGTTGAGATTGTCGAGCATCGAGGCGCGCATGAAGCGGCTGATCTGCGCCGTGGTCTGCAGCGCCAGCACCATCACCGGCATGACCATCTGCAGGATCTGTTTCTTGAAGGTCTCCCAGTCCACGACCTCGAGCGTGGTGTCGTAGATCGAGGGCAGCCAGCCCAGCTGCACCGAGAAGATCACGATCACCAGCACGCCCGAGAAGAACGGCGGCACCGAGTAGCCCACCATGGTGATGAACGTGCCCGCCTGGTCGAAGAGCGAATATTGCCGGTAGGCGGAGTAGATGCCGATGGGCAGCGCGATGAGGATGCCCACCACGTAGGACATGGCCACCACCCAGAGCGTCTGCGGCATGCGCTGGATGATCACGTCCATCACCGGCGAGCGGAACTGCCAGCTGAGCACGCGCTGCTGGCCCTCGGCCAGCGCCGTGCCGAAGATGTGGTCGATCAGCATCATCGGTTCGACCACGAAGAACTGGTACATCCACTTGCCGAAGCGGATATGCGTGGGCTCTCCGAGCCCCAGTGCCTCGCGCATGCGTTCCTTGACCTCGGGCGGCACGGTGAGCGGCACCTGTGCCATCGGGTCGCCGGGGGCAAGCTCCAGCAGCAGGAAGATCACGAGGCTGATGAACAGCAGCGTCGGGACGGACAGGACGAGCCGTCGGATCGTGTAGGTCAGCATGCGCGGTGCCTCGGGCAGGAGGGGCTATTCGACAAGAGGGGGCCGGGCATCCGCCCGGCCCCTGTCCGGTTGCGCCCGGATCACTCCTTGATGCGGTACCAGTCGGCCGCGTTCCACAGCTCGGTATCCCACACGTTCAGGATCACGCCGCCCAGGGTGTTGGACTTGGCCGAGACCCGGCCGCGGTGAACCAGCGGGATGATCACGTTCTGCTCCTTGGTGATCATGTTGTTGAGCTTGATGGCGATTTCCGCCCGCTTGGACAGTTCCGCCGTGCGGCCCAGTTCCTTGACCAGCTCGTCATAGGCCGGGTCGCAGAAGCGGTTGATGTTCTCGCCCTGCCACTGCGTCGCGGGGCGCGGGGCCTTGTCGCAGGTGCGCGAGGCGAGATAGTTCTGCGGGTCGGTGCCGTCGAAGAGGTTCGCGTACATCTCGACATCGGCATAGAACTTCTGGAACGTGTCCGGGCTGCCCGGATCGCCGCCGAAGAATACGCTGGCCGAGATGTTGCGCAGCTCGGTTTCGACGCCGATCTCGCTCCACCACTGCTTGATCAGCGCCTGGAAATCCTGGCGTACGGCATTGGTCGAGGTCTGGAACAGCAGCGAGAGTTCCACGCCATCCTTGTCGCGGATGCCATCGCCGTCACTGTCGATCCAGCCCGCACCGTCGAGAAGCGCGTTGGCGCCCGCAATATCCTGTTCGAGGCAATGGGTGTTGTTCGCCGCATAGGCATCGGGGCCCGGCACCCAGTCGCAGGTCGGGCGGCCCGCCTGGCCATAGCCGATCTCGGTCAGCAGCACGCGGTCGATGGCCATCGACAGCGCCTTGCGCACGTCCGGGTCGGTCAGGAAGGGATGCGGATGCGCCGCAGTGGCGCGCTCGCCCTCGGGCAGGTCGGGCGAGGGGTTGGTGAGGTTGACCTCGATCCGCTCGACCAGCGTGCCGAAGGCCGCGAGCGCCTCGCCCTGGCCCGCCTCTTCCATGTTGGCGATCACGTCGGGGGCAAGCTGCAGGTTCCAGGCATAGTCGAACTCGCCCGTCTCCAGCACCGCGCGGCCCGCCGCCGTGGCGTCGCCGCCGCCCTTGAAGGTCATGGTGGCGAAGGCGGGCTTTGCCGGGTCGCGATATTCGGGGTTGGCCGAGAGCGAGATCACGTCATTGGGGCGGAACTCGTCAACCTTGAAGGGCCCGGTGCCGATGGGCGCGAAATTCTCCTCGGCGCATTCCGAGGCCCGCGCGCCGGTGCATTCGGCATACTGCGCGGCCTGGATGATCGGCGACTGGCCGCCCATGAAGGGGCCGTAGGGGTTGGGCTGGGCATCGGCGAAATTGACCTTGACGGTCAGGTCGTCGATCACCTCGACCGACTCCACGCCCTCGAACTTGGCCAGCTGCGCGCAGCCGCCCTCGGGGTTCATGCAATAGTCGGCGGTGAATTTCACATCCGTGGCGGTGAAGGCCGTGCCGTCGGACCACTTGAGCCCCGGCTTGATCTTCCAGGTGATCGACTTGAGGTCTTCGGCCACGCCGCCATTCTCGACGGTGGGGATTTCCTCGGCGAGGTAGGGGACCATCTCGCCTTTCTCGTTGTAGCGCCCGAGCGGCTCGATCACGAGGCTCGCCGCCTCGATCTCCTTGGTGCCTCCCGAAAGGTAGGGGTTCATGATCGACGGCGCCTGCCAGTAGATCACGTTGACATGGCCGTCCGCGCCGCGCTCGGCCATCGCCATCGAGGCGAAGCCCGCAAGCGCGGTGGCGCCAAGAAGAATCGGTTTGAGGGTCATGACGGTGCGTTTCCTCCGCTGTTCGGATGGCTCTGCGGCCACCCATGGTTCCGTTTTGCCGTGGCAGGCGGGCGAGTGGCACCCGTTCCCGGCCCGACCGGTCCGGCCATCACAGACCGGATTGGATCAAAAAGCAAGGGCACGCGCGCCAATGGAACGCGACCCGGTTTCGCTTGTGCTCGCCATTTGACAGCCCGGTGCGGTTATGCGTAGCGTTCAGGCTTGGGCGACACACCGGAGCGAGGCGCGACATGCTCGACAAACCGCTGGCGAGGATCGAGAATCTTCGCGTCGAATTCGAGACCCGCGACGGCCGTGTCGTGGGGGTCGAGGACGTGTCCTTTGCCGTGAACCCCGGCGAGACGGTCTGCATCGTCGGCGAATCGGGGTCGGGCAAGTCGGTGTCGTCGCTGTCGCTGATGCGGCTGATCGAATATGGCGGCGGCACCATCGCGGGCGGGCGGATGCTGTTCGACCGCCGCGAGGGCGGCGAGATCGACATCGCGCAGACCGATCAGGGCCTGATGCGCACGATTCGGGGCAACGAGATCGGGATGATCTTCCAGGAGCCGATGACCGCGCTCAACCCGGTCTTTACCGTGGGGCGGCAGCTGTCGGAGGGGCTGCGCGTGCATCGCGGGATGGACAAGCGGCAGGCGCGCGCGCGGGCGCTGGAACTCTTGCGCGAGGTGCGCATCCCCGAGCCCGAGCGCCGCCTCGATCAATACCCGCACGAATTGTCGGGCGGCATGCGGCAGCGGGTGGTGATCGCCATGGCGCTCGCCTGCAAGCCGCGCCTGCTGATCGCGGACGAGCCGACGACGGCGCTCGACGTGACCATTCAGGCCGAGATTCTGGCGCTCATGGACCGCCTGAAGCGCGAGACGGGAACGGCGGTGATCTTCATCACGCATGACATGTCGGTGGTGGCGCAGATGGCCGACCGCGTGGTGGTGATGTTCCGGGGCAACAAGGTCGAGGAGGGGCCGGTCGAGGAGATTTTCGAGGCTCCGAAGCACGACTATACCCGCGCCCTGCTCGCCGCCGTGCCGAAACTGGGCGAGATGCGCGGCAAGCAGTATCCCGAGCCGATGAAGCTGCTGGGCCGCGAGGGGCAGGAGATCAAGCCGATCAAGGGCAGCGAGGAGACGCTGCTGAAGGTCAGGGGGCTCATCACGCGCTTTCCCGTCGCGGGTGGGTTCTTTCGCCGCACGGTGGCCAATGTTCACGCGGTCGAGGACCTGTCCTTTACCCTGAAGAAAGGCCGCACGCTCAGCCTCGTGGGCGAGTCGGGCTGCGGCAAATCCACCGCCGGGCGTTCGATCCTGCGGCTGGTCGAGCCGATGGCGGGCGAGGGGGTGCTCGACGGCACCGATATCATGGCGCTCGACGCAGGCGGGCTGCGCCGCGCGCGGGTGGACATGCAGATGATCTTTCAGGACCCGTTCGCGAGCCTCAACCCGCAGATGAAACTGGCCGCGCAGGTGGCCGAGCCGATGAAGAATTACGGCCTCGTCAGCCGCTCCGAGATGGACGACCGGGTGGCGATGCTGTTCGACAGGGTGGAACTGCCGCGCTCGTTCCTGCGCCGCTTCCCTCATGAATTGTCGGGCGGGCAGCGGCAGCGCGTGGCCATCGCCCGTGCGCTGGCGCTGAACCCCAAGCTGATCGTCGCCGACGAGGCGGTGAGCGCGCTCGACGTGAGCGTGCAGGCGCAGGTGGTGAACCTGATGATGGAATTGCAGGCCGATCTGGGCCTTGGCTACCTGTTCATCAGCCACGACATGGCCGTGGTCGAGCGCGTGAGCCACGACGTCGGCGTGATGTACCTGGGGCGGATCGTCGAACTCGGCCCGCGCGCGGCGGTGTTCGAGAACCCGCAGCACCCCTATACGCAGGCGCTGATGAAGGCGGTCCCGATCGCCGACCCGCGCCAGCGCAAATCCGAGAAGGACCTGAATTTCAAGCCGATCCCGTCGCCGATCCACCCGGTGGGATACGAGCCGGGGCCGTCGGAATACAAGGAAGTGGACCCGGGCCATTTCGTCCTGACCTCGGACAGCGGCTACTGACCATGACCCGGACACTGTCGCCCGTCGAGCTGATGGCGCAACTCGTGAGCTTTCCCACCGTGAGCCGGGACAGCAACCTGCCCCTGGTCGACTGGGTCGAGGCATATCTGCGCGACCATGGCATCGCCGCGCATCGCCATTACGACGAGACCGGGCAGAAGGCGGCGCTTTTCGCCCATGTCGGGCCCGAGGTCGCGGGGGGCGTGGTGCTGTCGGGGCACACCGACGTGGTGCCGGTGGATGGGCAGACCTGGGCGTCGGACCCGTTCACCGTGACCGAGCGCGAGGGCCGCTATTACGGGCGCGGCTGCGCCGACATGAAGGGATTCGACGCGCTGGCGATCTGGGCGCTGGTCGAGGCGCAGCGGCGCGGCGTCGCCCGCCCGCTGCAACTGGCGCTGAGTTACGACGAGGAGGTGGGCTGTCTCGGCGCGCCGCCGATGATCGCCGCGATGCAGGGCGTCGTGCCGCGCGCCGACCTCGCCATCATCGGCGAGCCGACGACGATGCAGGCGGTGACGGGCCACAAGGGGGGCCTTGGCTACAACGTGCATGTGCGCGGGTTCGAGGTGCATTCGTCGCTCATGCACCGGGGGGTCAACGCGATCATGGCCGCCGCCCCGCTGATCGACTGGGCCAACCGGATGAATGCCGACAATCGCGCCAAGCCGCGCACCGACCTCGCCGCGATGTTCGAGCCGCCCTGGACGACGCTGCATGTGGGCCAGATCGAGGGCGGCACCGCCCACAACATCACCGCCGCCGATTGTCGCTTCGGCATGGATTTCCCGAGGAGGTGCGCAAGGCCGAGGCCGAGATGCAGGCGGTGCGCCCCGAGACCGGTATCGACGCCACGCGCCGCTTCACCGTGCCGGGGCTGCGCCCCGAGACGGGCGGCGCGGCGGAGGCGCTGGTGCGCCAGATCACCGGCGACAACGCGAGCCACGTGGTCAGCTACGGCACCGAGGCGGGGCAGTTCCAGCAGGCGGGCTATTCGGCGGCGATCTGCGGCCCCGGCGACATCGCACAGGCGCACCAGCCCGACGAATTCATCTCCGTGGAACAGTTCGAAGCCGGGCACCGCTTCATGCGCGACCTCGTGGACCGGCTCGCTTCGGGCTGAGCGCGCGGCCCCTTGCCGCCGCCCGCGCTTTGGTCCACCCTTGCCGCATTCCCGAACACGCGAACAGGAGAGGCTCATGCCCATCAGGAACCGCTTTGCCGAGTTGCACGACGAAATCACCGAATGGCGACGCGACATCCACGCCCATCCCGAGATTCTCTTCGAGACCCACCGCACCAGCGCGCTGGTGGCCGACAAGCTGAAGGAATTCGGCTGCGACGAGGTGGTGACGGGGATCGGCCGCACCGGCGTGGTGGGCGTGATTCGCGGCAAGTCCACCGGATCGGGCAAGGTGATCGGCCTGCGCGCCGACATGGACGCGCTGCCCATTCACGAGGCAACGGGGGTGGAGTATGCCTCGAAGACGCCCGGCGCGATGCATGCCTGCGGCCATGACGGGCACACGGCGATGCTGCTGGGGGCGGCGAAATACCTGGCCGAGACGCGCAATTTCGACGGCACCGTGGTGGTGATCTTTCAGCCCGCCGAAGAGGGCGGCGGCGGCGGCAAGGAGATGTGCGACGACGGCATGATGGAGCGGTTCGGCATCCAGGAGGTCTACGGGATGCACAACTGGCCGGGCAAGCCGGTGGGCAGCTTCGCCATCCGGCCAGGTGCGTTCTTTGCCGCGACCGATCAGTTCGACATCGAGGTGACGGGCCGCGGCGGCCACGCCGCCAAGCCGCACGAGACCGTGGACACGACCGTGATGGCCGCGCATCTGGTGACGATGCTGCAGACCATCGCCAGCCGCAACGCCGACCCGGTGGATCAGGTGGTGGTGTCGGTGACGTCGTTCCAGACCTCTTCGACCGCGTTCAACGTGATCCCCGCGTCGGTGCATCTGCGCGGCACGGTGCGCACCATGTCCACCGCCATGCGCGATCTGGCCGAGCGCCGCATCCGCGACTTGTGCGCGCATGTGACGGCGGGGTTCGGCGGCCAGGCCGAGGTGACCTATCACCGCGGCTACCCCGTCATGGTCAACCACGAGGAGCAGACCGATTTCGCGGCGGGCGTGGCACGCCGGATCGCGGGCGACTGCGACGAGGCCCCGCTGGTGATGGGCGGCGAGGATTTCGCCTTCATGCTCGAGGAACGGCCCGGCGCCTATATCCTGGTGGGCAATGGCGATACCGCGATGGTCCACAACCCCGAATACAATTTCAACGACGAGGCCATTCCCGCCGGGTGCAGCTGGTGGGCGGGCATCGTCGAAGAGCGCATGCCGGCCTGAGGGCGGGCGGCGTCGGAGATCGAGTATTTAGGGCAAGATGAAGCCGGGGGCGGGAGACGATCCCGCCCCTTTCGCATCAGCTGGATGTGGGCACGCAGCTCTTGGAGGCGCTGTCATAAACGCTGCCCTCGGCGCAGGACATGGCCTGTTTCTGTTTGCCATAGCTGCATCCCGCCGCGGCGAGCGAGGGCATGGCCACGAGGGCGAGGGCGGCAAGTCCGACTGTCAGTTTCATGAAATGTCTCCCTGTTGAACAGGAGAGAAAGATATCACGATTCCCCGAAAACCCGCGCGAAAATCGTGTCCACATGCTTGGTGTGATAGCCCAAGTCGAATTTTTCATCAATTTCGGCCGGGCTGAGCGCCGCCGTGACCTCGGCGTCGTTCAGCAACTCGGTCCTGAAGTCGCAGCCCGTCTCCCAGACCTTGAGCGCATTGCGCTGCACGAGGCGGTAGGCATCCTCGCGGCTGACGCCCGCCTGCGTGAGGGCGAGCAGCACCCGTTGCGACATCACGAGGCCCGGGAACTTGTTCATGTTAGCCAACATGTTCTCGGGATAGACCAGCAGCTTGTCGATCACGCCGGTGAGCCGCGCGAGGGCGAAATCGAGGGTGATCGTGGCATCGGGGCCGATCATCCGCTCGACCGAGGAATGCGAGATGTCGCGCTCATGCCAGAGGGCCACGTTTTCCATCGCCGGAATGACCATCGAGCGGACCATGCGCGCGAGCCCCGTGAGGTTCTCGGTCAGGACCGGGTTCTTCTTGTGCGGCATGGCCGAAGAGCCCTTCTGCCCCATCGAGAAGAATTCCGCGCCCTCCAGCACCTCGGTGCGCTGCATGTGGCGGATTTCCACCGCCACGTTCTCGACGCTCGAAGCCACCACGCCGAGCGCGGCGAAGAAGGCCGCGTGCCGGTCGCGCGGGATGACCTGCGTGCTGATCGGCTC
>CAJXKX010000034.1 GCA_913055965.1 uncultured Roseovarius sp. | reverse complement strand
CCCTCGAACAGGATGTCGCCCTGCTGGCTGTTCTCGAGGAGGTTGAGGCAGCGCAGGATCGTCGACTTGCCCGAGCCGGAGGAGCCGATCAGCGAGACCACCTGGCCGCGATGCGCCGCCAGATCCACCCCCTTGAGCACCTCGAGGGAGCCAAAACTCTTGTGCAGCCCCCGGACCTCTATCACCGGGGTATCCTGTTGCGTCACCGTCGCGCGATCCTCGTGTCACTCCCGTCGCTCGCCTTGCCAAACACGACGGGCCGCAAGCGGCCGTCCGGATCGGCGAGCAGGACGAGATCAGCACAATGTTGCGTCCGCTGCAACTGTTCGGGTGCCTCTGGGGGACGAGAAATGCGGGATGTGATGCCCGGAAGAGCGGCGGCGACGGCGAAAGAGGCGGCCTGGTGGGCGCTTCGGCGCGGTCGGGGTGTGCGCGGCGGCTGCCGGAGGCGGCCGGCTCCGGGCCTCCTGTGGCGCCGCGAAAGCGTCCTCTGGGGGGAGCGGCGTACCGGCAACGCGCCAGTGGCGCGATTCAGCCGCGAACGGGCGAAGCCCCGGTGGGGGGCCGCCGGGCGTGAACGCCGGGCGCGCCATGCGTTGACGGCGCACACTTTCCCGTGGGTGGGGATGTCCCAAACGAAAACCGGCGCCGCGAGGGGCGCCGGTTCGTTTTTACTGCCGTGAAGGTGGCGGGGCCTCAGGCCTCTGCGCCGTTGTTCTTCGGCTTGTAGTTCGACTTCTCGGCGATCCGGGCCGACTTGCCGCGGCGCGAGCGCAGGTAGTACAGCTTCGCCCGGCGCACCTTGCCGCGGCGGACCACGGTGATCGCGTCGATGTTCGGCGAATGCAGCGGGAACACCCGCTCCACGCCCTCGCCGAAGGAAATCTTGCGCACGGTGAACGAGGCGCCGATGCCGTTGCCGCCCTTGCGGGAGATGCACACGCCTTCGTAGTTCTGAACACGCGAGCGCGTGCCCTCGGTCACCTTGTAGCCGACGCGGATCGTGTCGCCGGCCTTGAAATCGGGAATGGTCTTCCCGAGCGAGGCGATCTGTTCCGCCTCCAACTGAGCGATAATGTCCATCGCTGCATCTCCTGGTCTGCTTGCGGTTGTCCCGCAAAGATGTGTCGCGTCCGTGAGAGCTCTTGGTCTTCTTCCGGGTCCGCAGATGCGCCCGCCAGAGTTCAGGCCGTCATTTTCTTGTCGGTGTTTCGGGTGGCTGCCGCACGGGGCCGAAGAAAGCCGGGCGGACAGGCTGCCACAGGAAACGCGCCCGCAACCGCCAAGGCGATTCCGGACCCGTGGCGTATAGGCGGGATCGTGGCGGCGATCAACCCTTTGCGTCGGGTGTGCCTGCGCGCCCGCGCGCGGGCGCGGGAGGCTCCGGCCAGACCGGGGCTCAGGCCGAGGCCTCGGGGCGAAAACCCGTCGGGATGCGGTCCGTGCCGTCGAGCACGAGATCGGCCATCACCTCGCCCACTTTCGGGGCCATGCCAAAGCCGATCTTGAAGCCGCCATTGGCGATGAACGCGCCCGGATGCAGCGGATGCGCCCCCAGTATCGGCGCGCGCGAGCGGCTGCGGGGCCGCAGCCCCGCCCACCGCTCGATCACCGGTGCCTGCGCGAGCGCGGGAACGGCGGCGCGGGCGCGCGCGATCACCTCGTCAAGCTGCGCGTCGGTGCTGGCGGGGTCGTCATAGAGGCGCTCGGAGGTCGATCCGATGGCCACGGTGCCATCCGCGTGCGGCACCATGTGGAGCCCGTCGGCATAGAGCTGCGGCAGATCGCGCGCGTCGTGGTCCAGCACTGCGGCCTGTCCCTTGATACCGCTGCCTGCCGTCCGGCCATTGGCGCGGTTCAGCTCTTCCAGCCCGGCCACCCCGGTGGCCCAGACCACCCGGCCCGCCTGCGCACCCTCGCGCAGCACCTCGCCTCCCTTGCCTTGCAGCGCCGCCACCAGCGCCGCGCAGGCGCGGCGCGGGTGCAGCCGCGCGCTCAGCGTGTCGCGGATGACTTGGCCTGTGGGGCTCTCGGGGCACCACCCGCGCCCGGCGGGCTCCACCCGCCATTCCGCCTTGCCCTGCCAGAGCGCCGCCGCGCTCTGTTCTCTCGCGCGGGCCAGCGCCAGCCCGGCCTCGTCCATGACCGGCTGAACCCGGCCCAGCCGCGCATAGCCCGGATCGGCACCGCCCGCGCGCGCCACCTCGGTCCAGAAGCCCTCGGCCATCACCAGGCTCTCGAACTGAAACGCCTTCTTGTCGTTCCATGTCTCCGGCACATGCGGGGCGAGCGCGCCGACAAGGCCCCCCGACGCCCCCGCGCCCGGCCCGCCGGGGTCGATCACCCGCACCTTCGCGCCCCGCCGGGCGCAGGCCCACGCGATCGACAGCCCGAATATCCCCGCGCCCATTACCGTCACATCGGTCATTGCAGATTCTCCCGGCTCCCGGCATCCTGCCCGGCGTTCTAGAGGATAGCCCCATGCAGGACCAGCAGGCCGGGATCGACTGGCGCGACGGCGACGTGCCGGTCTCGACCCGGTTCGACGATCCGTATTTCAGCTTGGAGGACGGGCTTGCCGAGACCCGCCACGTCTTTCTTGCGGGCAACGACCTGCCGGGGCGGTTCCGCGACGGATTTCACGTGGCCGAACTCGGCTTCGGCACCGGGCTGAACCTGCTGGCCGCGCTCGATGCATGGCGGACGGCGGGCGTGCCGGGGCGGCTGCATTTCACCAGTTTCGAGGCGTTCCCGATGACCCCGCCCGATATGCGCCGCGCGCAATCCCGCTTTCCCGATCTCGCAGCGCTCGCCGCAGAGCTTGCCCCGCACTGGACGGGGCGGGGGCAACGCATCACGCTTGACGATCTCGATTTCACGCTGATCGAGGGGGATGCGCGCGACACGCTAAGCCATTGGCCACACGAGGCGAATGCATGGTTTCTCGACGGCTTCTCTCCCGCGAAGAACCCCGAGCTGTGGCAGCCCGCCCTCATGGCAGAGGTCGCGCGCCACACCGCGCCCGGTGGCACGGCGGCCACCTATACCGCCGCCGGTTTCGTGCGGCGGGGCTTGGAGGCGGCGGGATTTTCTGTCAGCCGTGTCCCGGGATACGGGCGCAAGCGCCACATGACCCGCGCAAGGCTGACAGGACCATGACCGAACAGAACACCCGCCTCGGCATCTGGATGATGGTGCTCACCACCTTCATCTTCGCCGTGCAGGACGGCATCTCGCGCCACCTCGCGGGGGAATACAACGTGTTCATGGTGGTGATGATCCGCTACTGGTTCTTCGCCGCCTTCGTCATGACCGTCGCCGCGCGCAAGGCAGGCGGGCTGATCGCCGCCGCCGCCACGCGGCAGCCGCTCATGCAGGGCTTTCGCGCGGTGCTGCTGGTGGCCGAAATCTGCGTGATGATCTACGGCTTCACGCTGCTGGGGCTGGTCGAGAGCCACGCCGTCTTTGCCGCCTATCCGCTGCTGATCGCAGCACTTTCCGGCCCGGTTCTGGGCGAGCGCGTGGGCTGGCGGCGCTGGGCCGCGATCGCCGTGGGGTTCGTCGGTGTCATCATCATCCTCGAGCCGGGTTTCGGCGTCTTTCAGCCCGCCGCGGTGATCCCCTTCATCGCCGCGCTGATGTTCGCGCTCTATGGCCTGCTCACCCGCTTCGTCGCCCGCCTCGACAGCGCCGCCACCTCGTTCTTCTGGACCGGCACGGTGGGGTCGGTCGCGATGACGGCGGTGGGCGCGTGGTTCTGGGAGCCGATGAGCGCGCCCGACTGGGCGTGGATGGCGGCGCTCTGCGTCACCGGCGCGGCGGGGCATTACACGCTCATCAAGTGCTACGAGGTCGCCGAGGCAAGCGCGGTGCAGCCCTTCGCCTATCTGCAACTCGTCTTTGCCAGCGCCATCGGGCTGCTGGTTTTCGCCGAGACCATCCGCCTCAACGTGGCGATGGGCGCGGCGCTGATCGTGGGGGCGGGGCTCTTTACCCTGTGGCGGCAGCGGCGGGCGGGCTGACGCGCAGGGGCGATCTTGCCGCTTGATTTACGCCCCCGCGCCCGCTATGACGCCCCTCGTCAACAAGGCGGAACCGCCACGGACCGAAGAGAGCGAGCAGGGTCGGCACTCCCGGCCCTCTTTGTTTTGTGGCCCGCCCGACCAACGAAACCCCCCAAAGACCGGCGGAGACAACCGCGCGGCCGGAAAATGCAGTTGTAAAGGACATACACGCCACATGGCTCAGAACGCATCCATGGAGGAATTCGAGGCCCTCCTTAATGAAAACCTCGAAATGGACACCCCCGACGAGGGCTCTGTCGTCAAGGGCAAGGTCATCGCCATCGAGGCGGGCCAGGCCATCATCGATGTCGGCTACAAGATGGAAGGCCGCGTCGATCTCAAGGAATTCGCGAATCCCGGCGAGCAGCCCGACATCCATGTCGGCGACGAGGTCGAAGTCTACCTGCGCTCCGCCGAGAACGCCCGCGGCGAAGCCGTGATCAGCCACGAGATGGCCCGCCGCGAAGCGGCCTGGGACCGTCTGGAAAAGGCCTATGCCGACGAGGAGCGCGTCGAGGGCGCGATCTTCGGCCGCGTCAAGGGTGGCTTTACCGTCGATCTCGGCGGTGCCGTGGCCTTCCTGCCCGGCTCTCAGGTCGATGTGCGCCCGGTGCGCGACGCGGGCCCGCTCATGGGCCTCAAGCAGCCGTTCCAGATTCTCAAGATGGACCGCCGCCGCGGCAATATCGTCGTGTCGCGCCGCGCCATCCTCGAAGAGAGCCGCGCCGAACAGCGCGCCGAGGTCATCGCCAACCTCACCGAGGGTCAGGCCGTTGACGGCGTGGTCAAGAACATCACCGAATACGGCGCCTTCGTCGATCTCGGCGGCGTCGATGGCCTCTTGCACGTCACCGACATGGCGTGGCGCCGGGTCAACCACCCGTCCGAAATCCTGTCGATCGGCGAGACCGTCAAGGTTCAGGTCATCAAGATCAACAAGGATACCCACCGCATCAGCCTCGGCATGAAGCAGCTGCAGGAAGACCCGTGGGATCTGGTGGGCGCGAAATACCCGCTGGCCTCGGTCCATACCGGCCGCGTCACCAACATCACCGATTACGGTGCCTTCGTCGAGCTGGAGCCCGGCGTCGAGGGGCTGGTGCACGTCTCGGAAATGTCCTGGACCAAGAAGAACGTGCATCCCGGCAAGATCGTCTCCACGAGCCAGGAGGTCGAGGTCATGGTGCTCGAGATCGACCCGGCCAAGCGCCGCGTCAGCCTTGGGCTCAAGCAGACCATGCGCAACCCGTGGGAAGTGTTCGCCGAGCAGAACCCGCCGGGAACCGAGGTCGAGGGCGAGGTCAAGAACATCACCGAGTTCGGCCTCTTCATCGGCATGGACGGCGATATCGACGGCATGGTCCACCTCAGCGACCTGAGCTGGGACGAGCGTGGCGAGGATGCGATCCAGAGCTACAAGAAGGGCGACGTCGTGCAGGCGGTCGTCTCTGACGTCGATGTCGAGAAAGAGCGCATCTCGCTCTCGATCAAGGCGCTGGGCGGCGACAAGTTCGCCGAGGCGACGGGCGGCGTCAAGCGCGGCTCGATCGTCACCGTCGAGGTGACCGCGATCGAGGATGGCGGGATCGAGGTGGAATACGAGGGCATGAAATCCTTCATCCGCCGTTCCGACCTGTCGCGCGACCGCTCCGAGCAGCGGCCCGAGCGGTTCTCGGTCGGCGACAAGGTGGATGCCCGCGTGACCAATATCGACAGCAAGACCCGCCGTCTGGGCCTGTCGATCAAGGCGCGCGAGATCGCCGAAGAAAAAGAGGCCGTCGAGCAGTTCGGCTCGTCCGATTCGGGCGCGTCGCTGGGCGATATCCTCGGCGCGGCGCTCAAGGGCGACAAGTAAACCCGCGCGCCAGACCGGCACAGGAACGGCCCCGCCACCCGCGCGGGGCCGTTTCGCGTTCACCGCTTGCGCCGTGCGCCGGGCGTCTTGGAATGAAAGCCCGGCGGGCGTTTGCCTACCCAGGCAATGAACCGCGCCAGACGCGGATGGCCGCGCAGCGCCTCGACGGTGTTGTAGTCGCGCGCCAGCTCCGCTTCGGTCAGCGTGGCATGGATCTCGTTATGGCAGATCTGGTGCAGGCGCACGACCGGACCGCCCTTGCCGCCCTTGAGCTTCGGCACGAGGTGATGAAGGCTCTGCCGCGCCTCCGGCGGGATCGGCCGCAGGCAGAGCGGACAGGTCGGCGGTCCGGTCGGTTTCTCTTGATCCATTCCAACCCTCCGCGCGATAGGATGGCGCAACGGGTCATGATGACAAGGGGTGCGTGATGGAGGGACAGCCGGAAATCCTGCAGACGGCCATCGGCTATGGCTTGCAGGGCTGGGAGATGGCCAGGGGCTGGCTGCTCAGCCCCGCCGCCTGGTCGCAATTCGCGCTGCTGGTGGCGGCCTGGCTTCTGGCGGTGCTCATCACCCGGCGGATACGCCCCGCGCTAACTCGCCTGCTGACCCCCGCCGCCGGACAGGACGGGCCCTTCGCCTCCGCGCGCCGCTTCGTGCTGATGTTCCTGCCGCTCCTGATGCCGCTGCTGGCCTACGGCCTCACGGGCATTGGCGAGAGCGTGACGCGGCAGGTCTTCGGCTCGGGCGAGGTGATCGCCTTCGGCAAGCGGCTCTTCATGGTCCTCGCCGCCCGCCTCTTCGTGCGCGATATCCTGAGCGACCCGTTCCTCAAGGTGCTCGGCCGCTTCGTGCTCATGCCCGTCGCGCTGCTCTACCTCTTCGATCTTCTGGGGCTCGCCAACGACCGGCTTGCGGCCATATCGGTCGATCTCGGCAATATCAGCTTCTCGGCGCTCGCGCTCATCCGTGGCGCGGTCTCGGGCGCGCTCCTGTTCTGGCTCGGCCGCTGGTCCAACAGCCAGTCCGAGGACTTCATCCGCCGTCAGCAAGACCTGCGCCCCGCCACCCGCGAACTGGCGATGAAGGCCAGCCAGATCGCCATTTTCGGCGCGGCCTTCCTGCTGCTCATGTCGATCATGGGCATCGACCTCACCGCCATCGCCGTCCTCGGCGGCGCGCTCGGCGTCGGCATCGGCCTCGGGCTGCAACAGATCGCCGCCAATTTCGTCTCCGGCGTGATCCTGCTGCTCGAAGGCCAGACCACCGTGGGCGATTATGTCGTGCTCGATGACGGCTCCGAGGGCACCATCGTTAAGATGACCGCCCGTGCCGCCATCCTCGAGACCCCCGATGGCCGCTGGATCGTCGTCCCCAACGAGGATTTCATCACCTCGCGCGTCGTCAACCTCTCCGACGCCGGCGCGCAACACCGCTACGAGGCGGAATTCTCGGTCAGCTACGACACCGATATCAACCGCATCCCCGCCCTGATCGAATCCGCCGTTGCCGCGCTCGATTGCGTGCTGGCCGAAGGCGCCCGCGCGCCGGAATGCGAGCTCAAGGCCTTCGCCGACAGCGGGGTCGAGTTCTCGGTCGAATACTGGGTCGAGGGGATCGAGGACGTCACCGGCAAGTATCAATCCGACGTGCTCTTCGCGATCTGGAACGCGCTCCGGGCCGAGGGCATCGAAATCCCCTTCCCGCAGCGCGTGCTGCATCATGTCGGCCTCCCGCAGCCCGCATGACCGAGGCGCTCGTCATAGGGGCCGGGCCTGCGGGCCTCATGGCGGCGCGCGAAATGGCCCGCGCAGGTCAGCGCGTGGTGATGACCGACGCCAAGCCCTCGGTCGCCCGCAAATTCCTGATGGCGGGCAAATCCGGGCTCAACCTCACCAAATCCGAACCCTTCGAGACCTTCCTCGCCGCCTATGGCACCCAAGCCGAGACACTGCGCCCGATGCTCACCGCCTTCGGGCCGGACGCGGTGCAGGACTGGGCGCGCGCGCACGGCCAAACGCTCTTTACCGGCTCCACCGGCCGGGTCTTTCCAACCGTCATGAAAGCCTCGCCGCTCCTGCGCAGCCTGCTGGCCGAATTGCGCAGCCTGGGGGTCGAGACCCGCACCCGCTGGCGCTGGACCGGATGGGAGGGCGATACAGTCCGCTTCGACACCCCCGACGGGCCACAGCGCCTGCGCCCCATCGTCACCGTGCTCGCCTGCGGCGGCGCAAGCTGGGCGCGGCTCGGCTCGGATGGCGCATGGGCGGCGCATCTCGCCCCCGAAACCTGCGCCCCCTTCCGCCCCGCCAACATGGGCTTTCTGGTGGACTGGTCGGCCCACATGACCCCGCATTTCGGCCGCCCCGTCAAGGGCGTGGAACTCCACGCAGGCCACGCCCGCTCGCGCGGCGAGTTCGTCCTCTCCGCCACCGGCCTCGAGGGTGGCGGGATCTACGAAATCAGCGCCGCCCTGCGCGACGGTGCCCCGCTCACGCTCGATCTCGCCCCCGACCTCTCCGCCACCCAAATCGCCGCAAGACTGGCCAAGACACGCCCCCGCGACAGCCTGAAGAACCGCCTGCGCAAGGCCCTCAATCTCGATCCGGCCAAGATCGCGCTGGTGATGGAATTCGCCCGCACCACGCCCGACCTGCCCGCCGCGCTCAAGGCGCTGCCGGTCCCCCTCGCGGGCCCCCGCCCGATGGACGAGGCGATTTCCACCGCTGGTGGCCTGCGCTTTCAAGCGCTCGACGCGAGCCTGATGCTGCGCACCCGCCCCGGCACCTTCGCCGCCGGTGAAATGCTCGATTGGGAGGCCCCCACCGGCGGCTACCTGCTCACCGCCTGCCTCGCTACCGGCCTCTGGGCCGGCCGCCACGCGGCGGCCTACGCTCAGGGCAGCGCCGCCGCCCGCTGAAACCCGGGCCGCGCCATCATCCCATCGAGATAGTCGGCCAGCCGCTCGGGCGGGGCCGGAAAGCCCGCCTTGCCCGCCCACATCAGGCAATGCGCCAGCAGGATATCGGCGATGGTCATGGTCTCGCCCTGCAGGAACGGCCCCTTGAGCGCCGCCTCCAGCGCGCCCAGGTTGCGCGCATATTCCCACTTGAGCGAGTCCTTGACGGCGGGCACCCGGTGCTCCTCGGGCAGCACGAAGGAATGCCGCGCCGCCGTCCACAGCACCGCATCGACCTCATCGAGAATCTGATGCGTCAGCGCATCCTGCCGCGCCCGCGTGGGCGTACCGGCGGGATGGGTCATCCGCCCGTGCTTGTCCGCCAGATAGGTCATGATCGCACTGGAATCGGTGAGCACCTGATCGCCCTCCCGCAGCGCAGGGATCTTGCCCGACGGGTTCACCGCCAGCGCCTCCGCCGAGCGCGGCGCGACCGGCAGGTGATTATAGGCGATGCCCATTTCCTCGAGCAGCCAGAGCACCCGAAAGGCCCGGCTGGCCCGCGATCCGATAACGTCATACATGGTCCCGTCCCCGCTGGATCCGCGTTCGCGGCAGCATTGCCCAAAGCGGGGCCGGTGGCAACGGGCGGCGCGGGGGCATGGATCAGCCGGTGCCGCTCTCTCGCGCGCCGAAAATCGCCGATCCCACCCGCACATGCGTGGCCCCGAGCGCGATCGCGCGCTCGAAATCGCCGCTCATGCCCATCGACAGCCCGGCGAGATCGTTGCGCGCCGCGATCCTGGCGAGCAGGGCGAAATGCAGGCTCGGCTCCTCGTCCACCGGCGGGATGCACATCAGTCCCGTCACCGGCAGTCCCAGCGCCCGGCATTCGGCGACGAAGGCGTCGGCGTCGGCGGGCAGGACGCCCGCCTTCTGCGGCTCCTCGCCGGTGTTGACCTGCACGAATAGATCGGGGCAGTGCCCGGTTTCCTCCGCCAGCCGCGCCAGCGTCCGCGCCAGCTTGGGCCGGTCGAGCGAATGGATGGCATCGAACATTCCCATCGCCTGCCGCGCCTTGTTGGTCTGAAGCGGTCCCACGAGATGCAGCGAAATGCCCTCGTAGCGCTCCTGAAAGCCCGGCCAGCGCTCCGCCGCTTCCTGCACCCGGTTCTCGCCGAACAGGCGATGGCCCGCGTCGAGCACCGCCCCGACCCGTTCGGGGGGCTGCACCTTGGACACCGCCACGAGCGACACGCTGCCCGGGGCGCGCCCGGCCTCGGCCTCGGCCCGCGCGATGCGCTCCCTGATCTCGCTGAGGCTCACCGGCATTCTCCCGCTGTTTCACCGTGGCGACTGAGTGCCACGGGCGCGCGTCGGGTGCAACGGGCTTGCCCCGGCGCGGCGGCTTGGATACACGGGGGAGAAACAGAACCGGACGGTGCCATGATCCAGTCGCGTATCAGAATTCTCGCCCTCGCCGTGACCGGCCTTGCGGTGCTCGCGGGGTGCGGCGCGTTCCAGGATGCCCGGCTCGACCCGGATGTCGGCCAGATCCCGGCCGGACGCGAGGCGACCGGCAACCGTAACGAAGGCTCGCTGCTCGATGCCTTCACCGGCGGGCGCGACACGGTCAAGGTCAACCGGTTCCTGTGGACGGCCTCGCTCGAAGTGCTCGATTTCCTGCCGATCGAGGCTGCCGATCCCTTCACCGGCCTGATTTCCACCG
>CAJXKX010000033.1 GCA_913055965.1 uncultured Roseovarius sp. | reverse complement strand
TTGGCTGCCTCGGGTGCGGGCTCGGGCTGCGCGGCAGGGGCCGCGGGCCTGGTGCCGCGGGCGGTGATCTCGACCGGTTCCTCGTTATGCCTGACCGAGGAGGCGGCGGGCGCATGGCGCGCGCCCAGATCGTGCCACGGTGCCGAAAGCGGCACCTCGCTGCCGTCGATACGCTTGATCGTGTCGCCCAGATCGAGCGCGCGGGCAACGCTGGCATTGTGCGGCGCGCGCCCCGCCTCGTGCGCCGCGAGGCTGGTCAGGCCAGAGGCGGGCTCGCTCGCGTAGCGGCCGTTCTGCGGCCCCGGGCGCGGCACCTCGCCCGACGCCAGCGCGTCGATCAGCGCGGCGAACCCTTCGGGCGTCAGATCCTCGTAGTAATCCTTGCCGATCTGCGCCATCGGCGCGTTGGAACAGGCCCCGAGGCATTCCACCTCTTCCCAAGAGAACTTGCCGTCCTCCGACAGCTTGAACGGCTCGGACGCGATCTTGTCGCGGCAGACCGCCACAAGGTCCTCGGCACCGCAGAGCATGCAGGGCGTGGTGCCGCAGATCTGGAAATGCGCGACGCTGCCGACCGGCTGAAGCTGGAACATGAAGTAGAAGGTCGCGACCTCGAGCGCGCGAATGTATTCCATCCCCAGCATCGCCGCGACATGCTCGATCGCCGGGCGGCTCAGCCAGCCCTCCTGCTCCTGCGCACGCCACAGCAGCGGGATGATCGCGCTCGCCTGACGCCCCTCGGGATATTTGGTGATCTGCGCCTCGGCCCATGCCTGGTTGGCCGGGGTAAAGGCGAAGCTCTCGGGCTGCTCATGGTAAAGACGGCGTAGCATCTCAGGCACAGGCTCCTGTGGTCAGTTTCACGCCACCGTCGGGCAGCCGCTCGGCCCCCCCGGTGGACAGACGATAGGCCGCGAGGTCCAGCAATTGCTGGCGCGCCAGCCCGGTCTGGATCTCCAGCGCGATATAGTCGCCCTCGGTGCGCAGCGTGCAGCCGAGGCTGGCGGCACCCTCATCGAACCGCGCCGCCTCCTCGACGGTCAGGCCCGGCGGCACCGCAGCCGTGCAGGCGGCAAGCGCCCCGAGGGCACCGGGCACGAGCGCGAGGCGGCGCATGGTCATGCCCCCCCGGCGCGGGCCAGCCACGCCAGCCCCGCCACTCCGAGCGCCGCGCCGCCCGCCGCCGCGTGACGGCCCCAGGCCTGCCCCGCGCGGGCATAGATCGACGCGTCATGCAGACCCATCAGCCCCAGCACGGCAAAAAGCGCGGCGATCACGCCCGCATCCCCATGCAGCACCGCCAGCAGCGCGAGCGCGGCAAGCGCGAGGTAGCGGTTGGCCATCACGCGCGGCAGGGCCTCTGCGCGGTGGCCGCTCAGCCGCAGCGCAGAGGCCGGATCGCGCAGGAACGCGATCCCCAGCACCGCGAGCGACACGCCCCCGGCCCCGGCAAGCCCCACGCTCAGACGGCCCAGCTCGATCACCTGTCGATCTCCCCGAACACCACGTCCATCGTGCCGATGATCGCCGCCACGTCGGCCAGTTGGTGCCCCTTGGCGACGTGATCCATCGCCTGCAGGTGCAGGAAACCGGGCGCGCGCAGCTTGGCACGATAGGGGCGGTTGGTGCCGTCGGCCACGAGATAGACGCCGAATTCGCCCTTGGGCGCCTCGACGGCGGCGTAGACCTCGCCCTCGGGCACGCGGAACCCCTCGGTATAGAGCTTGAAGTGATGGATGAGCGCCTCCATCGAGCGCTTCATCTCGCCGCGCTTGGGCGGCGTGACCTTGCCCCGCGCGAGGATGTCGCCCTGCCCCTCCGGCGCACGCAGCTTGGCGATCGCCTGATGGATGATGCGCAGGCTCTGGCGCATCTCCTCCATCCGGCAGAGGTAGCGGTCGTAGCAGTCGCCGTTCTTGCCCACCGGCACGAGAAACTCGAACTCGTCGTAGCATTCGTAGGGCTGCGCGCGGCGCAGGTCCCACGCCATGCCGGAGCCGCGCACCATCACGCCGGAAAAGCCCCAGTCGAGCGCCTCCTGCTGGCTGATCACGCCGATATCGACGTTGCGCTGCTTGAAGATGCGGTTCTCGGTCAGCAGCCCGTCGATATCGTCGAGCACGCGCGGAAACTCGTTCGCCCAGGTCTCGATATCGTCAAGCAGTTCGGGCGGCAGGTCCTGATGCACGCCGCCCGGACGGAAATAGGCCGCGTGCAGCCGCGCCCCGCAGGCCCGCTCGTAGAACACCATGAGCTTTTCGCGCTCCTCGAACCCCCAGAGCGGCGGGGTGAGCGCGCCCACGTCCATCGCCTGCGTGGTGACGTTCAGCAGGTGGTTCAGGATGCGCCCGATTTCCGAATAGAGCACCCGGATGAGGCTCGCGCGGCGCGGCACCTCGACCCCGGTCAGCCGCTCGATGGCCAGGCACCAGGCATGTTCCTGGTTCATCGGGGCCACGTAATCCAGCCGGTCGAAATAGGGCAGGTTCTGCAGCTAGGTGCGGCTCTCCATCAGCTTCTCGGTGCCGCGATGCAGCAGGCCGATATGCGGGTCGCACCGCTCCACCAGCTCGCCGTCAAGCTCCAGCACCAGCCGCAGCACCCCGTGCGCGGCAGGATGCTGGGGGCCGAAATTGATGTTGAAGTTGCGAATCTTCTGCTCGCCCGTGAGCACATCGTCGAACTTGGAGCCGTCCATCATGCCTTGCCCCCGTCGATCTTGTCGCGGAATGCCATCACCCACAGCAGCACGATCGTGCCCAGCGGGATGATCGCCGCCAGCGCCACCCAGTTGGGGATGCCGAACTGCGGCAGCAGGCGCCAGAACGGCACCACCATCAGCACCGCGAAAATCACCATGAACAGCAGCCCGCCGCCGCCCATGCCATAGCCTGCGCCCATCATGTCGCGTCCTCCTTCTCGTCGCCCGGAAGGATGTAATCGGCCCCTTCCCAGGGCGACATGAAATCGAATTGCCGGTATTCCTGCACCAGCTTCACGGGCTCGTAGACGACGCGCTTCTGCACCTCGTCATAGCGCACCTCGGTATAGCCCGTGGTCGGGAAATCCTTGCGCAGCGGATAGCCGCGAAAGCCGTAATCGGTGAGGATGCGCCGCAGGTCGGGATGCCCGGTGAAGATGACGCCGAACATGTCGAACACCTCGCGCTCGAACCAGTTGGCGGCCGGGTAGACGCCGCAGAGCGAGCGCAGCATGTCCTCCTCGCGCACCGCCACGCGCAGGCGGATGCGGTGGTTCTGGTACATGCTCAGCAGGTGATAGACCACGTCGAAGCGCTTGGGCCGCTCGGGCCAGTCCACCGCGGTGATGTCCACCAGCGTGGAAAAGGCGCAGTTCTGGTCGGTCTTGAGAAACTCGGCCAGCCCGGCGATGTTCGAGGGGGCGACGTCCACCGTGATCTCGCCATGCGCGATCTGCCAGCCCAGCACGCAATCGGCGCGCTTGGCCTCGATGTAGCTGCCCAGTTCCTTGAGTGCGTTGGTCATCTCACGATCGTCCCCGTCCGGCGGATCTTGCGCTGCAACTGCATGATCCCGTAGACCAGCGCCTCCGCCGTGGGCGGACAGCCCGGCACGTAGATGTCGACCGGCACGATCCGGTCGCAGCCGCGCACGACGCTGTAGCTGTAGTGGTAATAGCCGCCGCCATTGGCGCAGGACCCCATCGAGATCACGTAGCGCGGCTCGGGCATCTGGTCGTAGACCTTGCGCAGCGCGGGTGCCATCTTGTTGGTGAGCGTGCCCGCCACGATCATCAGGTCCGACTGGCGCGGGCTCGCGCGCGGCGCGGTGCCATAGCGCTCGAGGTCGTAGCGCGGCATGGACGCATGCATCATCTCGACCGCGCAGCAGGCGAGGCCGAAGGTCATCCAGTGCAGCGAGCCGGTGCGCGCCCAGTTGATGATGTCCTCGGTCGAGGTGACGAGAAAGCCCTTGTCCTGCAATTCGGCATTGAGCGCCTGCGACGCGGGATCGAGCGCCTTGCCCGCGTCCCACGCCTCTGCCGGGGCGAGGCTCGACGGCCCCGACTTGACCCGCGCGCTCTGGTTGGCCATCCCCTGCGTCTCGGTCACGAGCGCGCCATCGCGATCATTTACTGCCATTCCATCGCTCCCTTGCGCCATTCGTAGGCAAAGCCCGCGGTCAGGACCGCCAGGAACACCATCATCGACCAGAAGGCCGCCATGCTGAGATCCTGAAACGCGACTGCCCATGGAAATAGCATGGCAATCTCGAGGTCAAATATGATGAACAGGATCGACACCAGGTAGAACCGCACGTCGAATTTCATCCGCGCGTCGTCGAAGGCGTTGAACCCGCATTCATAGGCGCTCACCTTCTCGGGATCGGGATGGCGCACCGCGAGCACCACGGCGGCGAGGATCAGGATCAATCCGAGACCGATGGCGACCGCGAGAAGGACCAGGATCGGGAGATATTCCCTCAGCATCTCTTCCACGGGATGGCTCCTTTCATGCGCGGACGGGCGCGCATCGAGTTGGCTGCATATGCCCCGGGTTTAAACCTGCCCCTCTGCCCGGTCAACCGAAGGCGCGACGGTTTGCCCGCCTGCGGAGGCGGAATCTTGGGGTTTGTATGCAACGGTATGCGGCTTTGTGCCGCAATTGGTCCGAAAACCGGACCGCGCCATGCCGCGCCGCGGCAAGCGGCGCGACTCACCCCCGCTGCCAGCCCGGCTTGCGGCGGTCGAAAAACGCCCCGATGCCCTCGGGCGCCTCCTCCCCGGCCCAGCACTCGGCCAGCGCCGCGACGGTCTGTGCGATCACGTTTTCGTCAATCTGCGGCCCCAGGCCCCGCAGCAGCGCCTTGGCGCGCGCCACCGCCCCCGGCGCACAATCGAGATAGGGCGCGACCTCGGCCTCGACCGCCGCGTCGAGATCGTCCCCCGGCACCGCCCGCGCCAGCAGGCCCAGCGCCACCGCCTCGCCCGCGTCGAACCGGCGGCCCGACATGAAGACGCGCCGCGCCCGCGCCTCGCCCATCCGCGCGGCGACGTAAGGGCCGATTGTCGCCGGGATGAGCCCCAGCCGCGTCTCGGTCAGCGCGAACAGCGCCCCTGCATCCCCCACCGCCACGTCGCACACACTCATCAGCCCGATGCCGCCGCCGAACGCATTGCCCTGCACCCGCCCGATCAGCGGCTTGGGCAGGGTGTTGAGCGCCTGAAGCATATACGCCAGCCTGGCCGCCTCGCGGCTGCGCGTCTCGGGGTCGGCCTCGAACTGCTCCCGCATCCAGCCCAGATCGCCGCCCGCGCAAAAGCTCTTGCCCCGCGCCGCCAGCACCACCACCCGCACCGCGTCATCCGCGCCCAGATCGCGCGCCGCGCCGTGCAACTCGGCGATCATCTGCGCCGACATGGCATTGTGCTTCTCCGCCCGGTCGAGCCAGAGCGTGGCCACGCCCCGCCCGTCGCGCTCGATGCTGATCGTCTCTGTCATGCGTTTCCTCCCTCGCGGAAAATTTCTTGAAAAGAAATTTCTCGAAATCTTTTCAAGATTTCGGAGCCTCGCCCCGCATCGCCCGCGCCATCGCCGCCGCGCGCGTAAGAACCTCCCGGTCGAGCCCGGTCTCGTAACCCAGCGCCGTCAGCCGGTCATGCACAGCCTCGGTCGCCACGTTGCCCGCCGCGCCGGGCGCATAGGGACAGCCCCCCAGCCCTCCGACTGCGGCATCGAACACCCGCACCCCCCGCGCCAGCGCCGCCTCGATATTGTCGAGCGCGCGCCCCGAGGTGTCGTGGAAATGCCCGGCCAGCCGCTCCACCGGCACCGCGTCGCCGACCGCCGCCAGCATCGCATCGACCGCCTCGGGCGTGCCTTGCCCGATCGTGTCGCCAAGGCTGATCTCGTAGCATCCCATCTGCCACAGGCTTTCCGCCACCCGCGCCGCCTGCGCAGGCTCCACCGCGCCGTCATAGGGGCATTCGACCACGCAGGAGACATAGCCGCGCACGCGCAGCCCCTCCGCCCCCGCCGCCTCCAGCACCGGGGCGAAGCGGGCGAGGCTTTCCTCGATCGTGGCGTTGATATTGGCCCTCGAAAACCCTTCCGAGGCCGAGCCGAACACCGCCACCTCGTCCGCCCCCGCCTCGAGCGCGTCCGAAAGCCCCCGCATGTTGGGCGTGAGCGCGGCATAGCGCACCCCCGGCGCCCGCCTGATCCCGCGCAGAACCTCGCCCGAATCGGCCATCTGCGGCACCCATTTGGGGCTGACGAAACTCGCCACCTCGATCCGCGCGAAACCCGCCATGCTCAGCAGGTCCACCAGCGCGATCTTGTCGCGCGTGGCAATCCGGGCCTTTTCGTTCTGAAGCCCGTCGCGCGGACCCACTTCGAAGATCTCGACCGTCTCGGCCATCATCCCTCCTCCGGCACGGGATAGAACTCCTGCGCATAGATATCCTGCGCGCCATCGCGCGCCTTGGCGCGGGCATAGGCGGGCCGCGCGCGCAAACGGTCCCAATAGGCCATAAGGCGCGGGTATTGGTCCAGATCGACGTAATACCGCGCCAGCTCGAACCCGTAGGCGAACATGATATCCGCCGCCGAGAATCCCGAGGGCAGCAGATGGTCACCCTCGATCCGCGCCTCAACCGCCGCCAGCACCGCGCGCAGCCGCGCATTGAGCAGCTTCACCACCGTGGCCGAGGGGCGCGCGGGCGGACGCAGGAACACCTGGTTGAGGTTGAGGTTTTCCAGCAGACAGCCCACCGTCTCCGACAGGCTAAGCATTTCCAGGAACCCTGCGCGCTCCGGATGGCCCGGCCCCGGCATCAGCCCGGCATCGGGATAGGTCTCGCACAGCATCTGCACGATGGCCGCGCTCTCGAACCACACATCGCCCTCGTGCTCCAGCACCGGCACCCGCCCCGCGGGCGACAGCGCGAGGAACTCCGGGCTGCGCATCGAGCCGTCGCGGATCGAATAATACGCGACCTCGTAGTCGAGCCCCAGCTCCTCCAGCAGCCACAGCACCCGCAGCGAGCGCGCCAGAGGCACGTGATGCAGCCGGATCATGCGTCGTCCTCCAGCCGGATCAGCGCCGCGCCCGCGGCCACCTGATCGCCCTCGGCCACCAGCACCTCGGCCACCACCCCGTCGCGTGCCGCGAGCAGGCTGTGCTCCATCTTCATCGCCTCCAGCACCGCCAGCCGGTCGCCCTTCGCCACCGCCTGACCGGGCGCCGCCAGCACCGCCTTCACCAGCCCCGGCATCGGTGCCTCGACCAGCGCGGCATCGCCGCCCGCCGCAGCCTCGCGCGCCAGCGGATCGACAAGTTCGAAGACCAGCCCGTATTGCGCAAACACCGTGACCGTCGTGCCCGCCACCGCCACCTGCGGCGCGGGCGCGCCATCCAGCCGCCAGCGCCCGGCCACGCGCCGCGCCGCGACGCGCGTCT
Source organism: uncultured Roseovarius sp. (assembly GCA_913055965.1). Lineage (GTDB taxonomy): Bacteria > Pseudomonadota > Alphaproteobacteria > Rhodobacterales > Rhodobacteraceae > Roseovarius. The sequence continues at coordinate 3,134 of CAJXKX010000033.1, read as the reverse complement.
CGCCCATGGTCACGTCGTGGGCGTCCGCCGACAGGGTCGCGAGGCGCAGCGCGATCTCCTCGCCCGCGTGGATCAGCACCACCGACCGCTCCAGCGGCTGCCAGAGCGCGAATCCCGCCTCGTCCGCGCCGTCGCCCAGCAGGCCCAGCCCCGCCAGCGCCGCCAGCGCGATCTCGCGCGGCCCGGGCGCGGGCGGCACCACCAGCGCGTCGATATCCCGCGCGATGAGGCCGGTATCCACGTCGCCGCCCGCGAACCCCTCGTGCCGCGCCAGCGCCCCGAGAAAGGCGAGGTTGGTCACGGTCCCCGCCACTTCCGTCCGCTCCAGCGCCCGCGCCAGCCGCCGCAGCGCCACGGCGCGCGTCGGCCCGTGCGTGATCACCTTGGCGATCATCGGGTCGTAGAACGGGCTGATCTCGTCGCCTGCGCGCACACCGCTATCGGCGCGCGCGCCCTCGGGAAAGACCAGGTGCGACAGCCGCCCCGTGGCGGGCAGAAACCCCTTGGGCACGTCCTCGGCATAAAGCCGCGCCTCGAAGGCATGGCCGGTGATCGCCAGATCCGCCTGCGCGGCGGGCAGCCCCTCGCCGGCGGCCACGCGCAACTGCCACTCGACCAGATCGACGCGCGCGATGGCCTCCGTCACCGGATGCTCGACCTGCAGGCGCGTGTTCATCTCCATGAACCAGAAGCGATCCGGGCGCAGCCCGTCCGAGCCATCGACGATGAACTCGACCGTCCCCGCGCCCGCATAACCAATCGCCTCGGCGGCGCGCACGGCGGCCTGCCCCATGGCGTCGCGCATCGCCTCGGTCATGCCGGGCGCGGGCGCTTCCTCGATCACCTTCTGGTGGCGGCGCTGGAGCGAGCAGTCGCGCTCGAAAAGATGCACCGCGCGCGCCCCGTCGCCGAACACCTGCACCTCGATATGGCGCGGCTTTTCCACGAATTTCTCGATCAGCACATCGGTGTTGCCGAAGGCTGTGCGCGCCTCGCCCTTCGCGCTCTCCAGCGCCTCCGCGAAATCGGCGGGGCGCTCCACCAGCCGCATGCCCTTGCCGCCGCCGCCCGCCACGGCCTTGATCAGCACCGGATAGCCGATGGCGTCGGCGGCCCCGGCCAGATGCTCGGGGTCCTGATTGCTGCCGTGATAGCCCGGCACCACCGGCACGCCCGCCTCCTCCATCAGCGCCTTGGCCGCGTCCTTGAGCCCCATCGCCCGGATCGCCTCCGCCGACGGCCCGACAAAGACCAGCCCCGCCGCCTCGACGGCCTCGACGAAATCGGGGTTCTCGCTGAGAAACCCATAGCCGGGATGGATCGCCTCCGCCCCCGTCTCCAGTGCCGCCGCGATGATCGCCTCGCCCTTCAGATAGCTCTCGCCAGGGGCCGACCCGCCGATATGCACCGCCAGATCGGCCATCGCCACATGCGCCGCGCCGCGGTCGGCATCCGAATAGACCGCCACCACCTCGACGCCCATCGCCTGCGCCGTGCGCATGACGCGGCACGCGATCTCGCCCCGGTTGGCCACCAGAATCCGCTCAAACATGGCCCGCGCCCCCTGTTTCTTCTTGGTACAAATACCCCGAACCCGACATCGCCACCCTCACATCCGGAAGACGCCAAAGCGCGTCTCCTCCACCGGCGCGTTCAAGGCTGCGCGCAAGGAAAGGCTCAGCACATCCCGGCTCTTGCGCGGGTCGATGATCCCGTCATCCCACAGCCGCGCCGAGGCATAGAGCGGGTGCGACTGCCGCTCGAACATGTCGAGCGTCGGCTGCTTGAATGCGGCTTCTTCTTCGGCAGTCCAGCTGCCGCCCTTCGCCTCGATGCCGGCGCGCCGGACATTGGCGAGCACGCCCGCCGCCTGCGCGCCGCCCATCACCGAGATGCGGGCGTTCGGCCACATCCACAGGAAACGCGGCGAATAGGCCCGCCCGCACATGCCGTAATTGCCGGCTCCGTATGAGCCGCCGATGATGACGGTCACTTTCGGCACATTCGCCGTCGACACCGCCGTCACCAGCTTGGCGCCGTCGCGGGCAATGCCGCCCGCCTCGTATTTCGAGCCGACCATGAAGCCGGTGATGTTCTGCAGGAACAGAAGCGGGATCTTCCGCTGGCAGCACAGCTCGATGAAATGCGCCCCCTTCAGCGAGCTTTCCGAGAACAACACGCCATTGTTGGCGAGGATGCCGACCGGCACGCCATCGACATGGGCGAAGCCCGTTACCAGGGTCGTGCCGTAGCGCGGCTTGAACTCGGCGAAATCCGAGCCGTCGACGATCCGCGCGATCACCTCGCGCACATCGTAAGGCGTCTTCGTGTCCGCCGGCACGATGCCCATGATGTCGTCGGCGGGATAGAGCGGCACGCGCGGCTCCGCGAGCGCAATATTGGGCGTAGATGCGGGCCCGAGATTACGGACGATCTCGCGCGCAAGGGCCAGCGCATGATCGTCATTGTCGGCCAGGTAATCGGCAACACCGGAGAGCCTGGTATGGGTGTCGCCACCGCCCAGAGTCTCCGCGTCGACCACCTCGCCCGTCGCCTCCTTCACCAAGGGCGGGCCGGCAAGGAAGATCGTGCCCTGGTTCTTGACGATGATCGTCTGGTCGCTCATCGCCGGCACATAGGCACCGCCCGCCGTGCAGGATCCCATCACCACGGCGATCTGCGCGATGCCCTTGGCGCTCATATTCGCCTGGTTGAAGAAGATCCGTCCGAAATGCTCCTTGTCGGGAAACACCTCGTCCTGGTTCGGCAGGTTCGCGCCGCCCGAATCGACGAGATAGATACAGGGCAGCCGGTTTTCCTCGGCGATCTCCTGGGCGCGCAAGTGCTTCTTGACCGTCAGCGGATAATAGGTGCCGCCCTTAACGGTGGCGTCGTTGCAAAGCACCATGCAGTCGCGCCCCGAAACCCGCCCGATCCCGGCGATGGCGCCGGCCGAGGGGATGTCATCGGCATAGACGCCCGAGGCCGCGAACAAGCCTATCTCCAGGAAGGGCGAACCGGGATCGAGCAGCCCGGCAATGCGGTCGCGCGGCAGCAGCTTGCCGCGCTTGACGTGACGCTCGCGCGAGGCCTCCGAACCTCCCTGCATGACCCGCTCCGCCTCCGCCGCGATC
>CAJXKX010000032.1 GCA_913055965.1 uncultured Roseovarius sp. | reverse complement strand
CCGCGGGCTTTGCCGAGGCGCGCGCCGATCGCGCGCTGCCCGGGCGCGTCGCCATCTGCGGCACCGACCGCGCGGGCACGCGCGCCCTGCGCGACGTGCTCGCCGCCGCCACGCCCCACCGTCTCGCCCTGACCGGCCCCGAGAGCCCCGCCCCGCCCGGCCCGCAGGACGCGCTGCTCCTGCGCATCGGCGCGCGCGGGGCCGAGGACGGGCTGCGCCTGCTGGCCGATCTCAAGGCCGCGCGCGACACCGGGCGCTGCCCCGTGCTCGTCCTGCTCGACCGCGCGGCGGCGGCGCTCGCCGTGACGCTGCTCGACATGGGGGCCGATGAAGTGATCCTCCCCCGCCGACGCTGGCGAACTGGCGCTGCGCCTCGCCCGGCAGATCGACCGCAAGCGCCGGATCGAGGGGCTGCGCGGGCGGCTGCGCTCGGGGATGGCGGCGGCGGTGCGCGATCCGCTCACCGGCGCCTATAACCGCCGCCATGCCCTGCCCTGGCTGGAGCGGCGCCTCGCGCCCGGCCCGCGGGGCCGCAAGAACCTGGCGATCATGCTGGCCGATCTGGATTTCTTCAAGCGGGTCAACGATCTGCACGGCCACGCGGCGGGCGACGCGGTGCTCTGCGCCGTCACCGAACGCCTCTCCGCGCATCTGCGCGAGCGCGACCTTCTGGCGCGGATCGGCGGCGAGGAATTTCTCATCGCCCTGCCCGACGCCACCCCCGCCCGCGCCCGCCGCGTGGCCGAGCGCCTGTGCGACGCGATCCGCGCCACGCCGGTCGCGATCCCCGCCATTGCCGCGCCGATCCCCGTCACGCTCAGCATCGGCGTGACCCTCGTGCCGACCGGCCCCGGCCTCGTCGCGCCCGACCTGCAGAGCGTTCTGGCCGAGGCCGACCGCGCGCTCTACGCGGCCAAGGCGCGGGGCCGCAACCAGGCCAGCTTCTGCACCCGCTCGGCGGCCTGACAGCGCCCCAAGGCGGGGCGCGGCGATCCGGATCGTTTCGCTTGACGCAAACGAAACTTGCAGTCTATGCAAATACATCGCGCCCTCTCCCGGTCCCTGCCGCTTTGCCGGCACGATCCTGCAGCGCCGCGCGGACGGTTACGAGCATTTCGGAGTACGAGGACCATGGCAAGGATCGGATGCCGGTTTCAGGGGGGCCTGCTTCGTGGGATGAAGGCGGCGGTCACCGCGCTCGCCCTTCTTGTCGCGACCATCCCCGCCGCAAGGGCGCAGACCTTCAGCGTCACGACCGGGGGCGTCACCTACGATGTCGTGGGGCTCGGCATCGGTCAGAGCTTTGCCGACAACGAAGCCGCGATCAGGGCCGCGCCCTGGTGGGGCGATCTCACACTGTCGCAGAATATCGCGGTGCAGGTGCGCCTCGCCTCCGGCCCGGTGTCCTGGCACTCCTTCTTCGCGGTGTCTGCCGAGGCGCGCTTCAATCCCGTGGGCACCGATATCCGTGGCACGGTCTGGACAGCGACCGAGCCGACCAACCTTCTCCCCGATCAGCGGAGCAATTTTACCGTCGACTCCCTTGCGACAAACTTCCTGGGGGAACCCGCCCAGTTCTTCACCGTCGCCGGGGCCCTCAACGCCGCCCCGGTGCCCGAACTCGACGCCCCCGCGCTGCTTCAGGCGCTGTTCATCCTGATGGCCTACGGCCTCTGGCTCAGGGCGCGGCCCCCGCACGCCCGCGAAACGCGCGCGGCGTCTCGCCCCACATCGCGACGAACGCGCGGGTAAAGGCGCTGCGGCTGCGGAACCCCACCGCGCGCGCCACCATGTCCACCGGCGCGCGCCTCTCGGTCAGCATCTGCGCCGCCCGCGCCAGCCGCAGATCGCGCAACAGCGTCATCGCCCCCTGCCCATAGGCCGCCTGAAATCGCGCGGCAAAGCGCGACCGGCTCATCCCCGCCGCCTGCGCCAGGCTGTCGAGCGTGTGGGGGCGGCCCGGATCGTCGAGCATCGCCCGCAGGCCGCGCCACAGCCCCGGATCGGCCAGCGCCCCGAGCCATGTCACGCCCGGATCGCCCGCCTCCAGCCGGTCGCGCAGCATCTCGATCAGGCATTGCAGCAGCAGCGCGCGCACCATCGCCCGCTGTCCCGCCCGGTCGCTGCCCATCTCGGCCACCAGCGCCGACATCGCCTGCGCCGCCACCGGGCTGTCCGCCACGTTCAGGCCGAGCGGCGCGCGCAGCAGGTCCACCAGCCCATGCGTGCCCCGCAGCCCCAGCGAGATGGTCGAGCACAGCACCACCATCACCCCCGCCCCCTCGCCGCGCGCGACGTGCTCTTCCAGATCGAGCCCCGCCGGGCGGCAGGCGGGCATCCCCGCCTGCCCGCCGCCGCGATTGACGAGCGAGTGCCGCAGGCTCGCCGGCACCAGCACCAGCCGCCCCGGCACCAGATCGAGCGGCGCGCCTCCCTGCACCGACAGCGCGCCCCGCCCGCCCAGCACATAGTGCAGCGTGGCGCGCGGATTGCGGCCCAGCCCCATGCTGCACGCCCCCTCCAGCGCACAGATGGCAAAGGGCTCGGCGCTGATCTCCAGCGCGTCGAGAATCCGGTCGTGGGGGTGTTCGCTCATGCCCGCATCCTGCCGCGACTTTCGGCGAAAGGCACCAGAAAACGCCGTTGCGGCCCGTATTCGGGACGCAAAGGCACATCGTCTGCGCCACCTTCAGGGGGCCACAACCAAGGGAGAGGCCCGATGTGCAACGGACACGATCATGACCACGACCCGAAATTCACCCGCCGCGCGGCGCTGACCGGCACGGCGGCCCTCGCCGCCGCGACCACGCTCGCCGCCACCGGCGCGGCGGCGCAGGACAACCCCTACGCGCCCCCGGCAGAGCCCTTCCTGCCGCCGAGCGACATGGTGCTCGACCTTTCCCGCGCCGCGCTTGTCGTCACCGATCCGCAGATCGACTTCCTGTCGCCCGACGGTGTCGCCTGGGGCGCGGTCGGCGACAGCGTCAAGCGCAACAACACCGTCGAGAACATCGAACGCCTGTTCAAGGCGGCCAAGGCGGCGGACATCCCCGTCGCCATCTCGCCGCATTACTACTACCCGACCGACAAGGGCTGGAAATTCGAGGGCGCGCTGGAGAAACTCATGCACGCCATCAACATGTTCGACCGGACAAGCCCGGTCAGCATGGACGGCTTCGAGGGATCGGGCGCCGATTACATGCCGCAGTACAAGCCCTATATCCTCGACGGCAAGACCATCCTCTGTTCGCCCCACAAGGTCTACGGGCCGGAAACCAACGACCTCGTCCTGCAACTGCGCAAGGCGGGGGTGGATCAGGTGATCCTCGCGGGCATGTCGGCCAATCTGTGCACCGAGGGCCACATGCGCGAACTGCTCGAACAGGGCTTCGAGGTGGCCGTGGTCAGCGACGGCACGGCGGCGGCGATGCTGCCCGAGGGCGACGGCTACCTCGCCGCGCTCACCAATTTCCGCTACATGGCCAACGCGCTCTGGACCACCGACGAGGTCGTGGCGATGCTGGGCTGAGCACGCCACATGGCCCTTCCCGGGGATGAGAAGGGCCGCCCGCGCGGGATCACGGACCCGCGCGGGCATTTCCTTTTGCCGCGATCCGGCCTAAGCCTTCTGCCGACACAGCGAAAGGCGAGGCGATGGCACACACGATGATCGGGGTGATCGGCGGATCGGGGCTCTACGAGATCGACGGGCTGGAAGGTGCCGCATGGCAGACGGTCGAGACGCCATGGGGCCCGCCCTCCGACGCGATCCTGACCGGCACATTGGGCGGCGTGCCCATGGCCTTCCTGCCCCGCCACGGCCGCGGCCACGTCCATTCACCCTCCACCGTGCCCTACCGCGCCAACATCGCCGCGCTGAAGTTGCTCGGCGTGACCGACGTGGTGAGCATCTCCGCCTGCGGCAGCTTCCGCGAAGAGATGGCGCCGGGCGATTTCGTCATCCTCGATCAATACATCGACCGCACCTTCGCCCGCGACAAAAGCTTCTTCGGCCCCGGCTGCGTGGGCCATGTGAGCGTCGCACACCCCACCTGCCCGCGCCTGTCGGACGCCTGCGAACGCGCGGCGCGCGACGCCGGCATCGCCGTGCACCGGGGCGGCACCTACCTTGCGATGGAAGGCCCGCAATTCTCGACCATGGCGGAATCGAAGCTCTACCGCGAAACCTTCGGCTGCGACGTCATCGGCATGACCGGCATGCCCGAGGCCAAGCTCGCCCGCGAGGCCGAGCTTTGTTATGCCTCGGTCGCGATGATCACCGATTACGACAGCTGGCACCCCCATCACGGCGAGGTCGATATCTCTGACATCATCGCCACCCTCTCGGGCAATGCCGACAAGGGGCGCAACCTCGTCCGCCGCCTGCCCGCGCTGCTCGGCCCCGACCGCGCCCCCTGCCCGCATGGCTGCGACCGCGCGCTCGACTTCGCCATCCTCACCGCCCCCGACAAACGCGACCCGGCGCTCGTCGCCCGGCTCGACGCGGTGGCGGGGCGCGTTCTGGGCTAGCGGTACGAAACCGTACCCACTGCGGTTTCCTTCAAGTTGACTAATCTCATTGACTATGACTTACTCATACCTGTGGATTTCTATCATAATTGGGTGCTCCCTTGAATGGCAAGTTGCAGTCCTTAAGGCCTGTTTTAATCGACAGCGAGCGTGATTTTGGCATTTTGATGGGTAAACTATTGTCTGCGTCTCAACCATTACAATCCAAGGAATTCCTTAAAGGACGAGACAGTCAGCTTGAAGGTATAACTAAAGCACTTTACCAGCGAGGCAGACATGTCCTGATCCATGGCCTTCGAGGAGTTGGAAAATCTTCTTTGGCGCAAACCTCAGCGTTTTTAATCTCTGAAGACTGTGATCCAATCATCATCGGCTGTGACAAGAACAGTAGTTTTTCCACTGTTTTACGTGAAATATTTGATGAAGCCCTTAATAATAACCCTGCAATATCAGCTAAAGTTAAAGAGTCTAGTGCTGCAATCAGAATCGGGGCCTTTACAGGCCAGCATAAGGTCAGTGAGACCGAGGGGCGCTTAGGTAGCGATATCTCGGTGAATGACGGCGCGCGGCTAATTCAGTGTTTGTGCGAGAACCTAGACGCAAGTCCAGTAATAGTAGTTGATGAATTTGATCAAATTACATCTCGATCGGAACAAGAACTCTTCACGAACTTTATTAAACAGATATCTGATAGGCACATAGAGGCAAGGTTTATATTCTGCGGCATTGGGGAAAGTACTGACGCCATTATGGCTGCACATGCAAGTGCTGACCGATATTTTCATAGTGTTGAACTGGGACAACTTGCTTGGGAAGCGCGCTTCGAAATCGTCAATGAAGCCGCAAATCAATTAGGAATAACTATCGACAGAGACACCGTAATTCGCATTGCCAGAATTAGTGATGGATTTCCACACTACGTACATTTTATAGCTGAAAAACTATTTTGGAAAGTTTATGAAGCCAGGAATAACGGCAATGTCACACCACAGCTTTTTGCAGAGGCAATGAACTCTGCTGCTTCGTCTATGGATATGAAGTTACGCGGACCTTATGAAAAAGCAACTAGGAAGTATCGAAATGATTATGAAGCTGTATTGTGGGCAGTTGCAGATGGACACGAACTAGTAAGGCGCAGTTCTGATATTTTTATATCATACAAGAAAATTATGTCCAGCGCTTCAGAAACTGCATTGGACAGACGGAAGTTTAATCAACGAATTAATAGCTTAAAGAAAGAATCCCACGCCGCCATACTGACTGGAAGTAGACAGGGATGGTATGAATTTTCCGAAAAGATGATTAGAGGTTATGTAAGGCTGAAGGCTGAACAAAATGGTGTAGAGTTAGCGCTTGATCACCCAGGTTATTCAAGTGTTCACACAGACTCAAGAAGTAACTCCGAAGATACATAAGAGTTAGCTAAAAAGTTGTTGCGCACTCTGCGACTGATCCCCACCGCTCACATATGCGCGCGCGCCCCGTCACACCTATGGACGCGCGCGCGCCCCGCCCCCATCAAGGGGGCATGTCCGGGATCATGGAAAAGCTGACCGACCAGCGCTGGCGCCACGCCATGGGCCGCCGCTTCGAGGCGCTGACCGACGAGGTCTTCCAGGTGATCCGCTGGATTCTAGTGGTGGGGCTCGCCGATTACCTCGCCCGCAGCCACGACGCGATGATCCTCACCCTCACCTACTGGGCGCTTTCGGCGCTGCTCTTCGGCTACATCGCCTCGCGCTTCCTGCTGCGCCCGGAAATCCCGTTTCTCGGCAATCCCTCGGGGCGCGCCGCGCGCCTCGCGCAATCGGCGCTCAATTTCCTGCTCTGCGTCGGTGTCTTCGCCCTCACCCTCTACGCGGTGAGCGCGCTGACGCAGGCCATCGCCGAATATCGCGGCACGCTCTGAGCCCTTGCGCGACGCGCAAGGCTGCGGCAGAAGCGATCCGCAACCGAGCCGGAGAGCCGCCATGCCCGCGCAAAAGACCGTTCAGGACTATATCCGCACCATCGTCGATTTCCCGCACGAGGGGATCCTGTTCCGCGACGTGACCACGCTCTTCGCCGATCCGCGCGGCTTTCGCATCGCCATCGACCAGATGCTGCACCCCTGGGCGGGCCAGCCCATCGACAAGGTCGCGGGGCTCGAGGCGCGCGGCTTCATCCTCGGCGGGGCGATCGCGCACCAGCTTTCCGTGGGCTTCGTGCCGATCCGCAAGAAGGGCAAGCTGCCCGGCGCGGTGATCTCCGAGGAATACCAGCTGGAATACGGCGAGGCGGTGGTGGAAATCCACGACGACGCCATCCAGCCGGGCGAGCGAGTGCTGCTCGTGGATGACCTGCTCGCCACCGGCGGCACCGCGGCGGCGGGCATCCGCCTGATCGAACGGCTGGGCGGCGCGATCACCGGCTGCGCCTTCATCGTCGATCTGCCCGACCTCGGCGGCCACGCAAGGCTCGACGCGATGGGCATGGATGTCCACACGCTCTGCGCCTACGAAGGAGCCTGAAGCCGCGCCGCCAGCCGCAGCGCGTGCGCCGGATCGCGGCTCATCGCGGGCAACACCGGATCATAGGCCGCGCGGATCAGCGCGCCGATATCGGGGCGCAGCACCACCCGCCCGTCGGCCAACTGCCCCAACGCCGAGCGGTCGGTGAACGCGCGGTCCGACCAGAGCAGGATGGTCTGCACCACCTGCCCCAGCGCCAGCACATCCGCGGGCACCGCCGCAAGCTCGGCATCCATCCGCAGGAACACGAACGCCGCCCGGATCGCGCCCGCCTCGTCAAAGCGGAATATGCGATACTGGTTGGCCTCCGCCGCCTCCAGCCGGTCCACCAGCGGGCCGAGGTCCGGCACCAGCCGGTCGAGATCGGGCACCGCCGTCAATTCCCGCCAGTCGCGACAGAAGAACACCATCAGGTTGACGCCCAGTTCCGGGTCGGTCTCGGCCATCTCGTGACCGGCCAGGGCCACCACCGCCTCCAGCGCGCCCTTGACCGTGGAAAGCGTCGAATCCTCCACCCCGAACACCACCGGCACGATCGGTCGTCCCCAGCGCGCGAACAGGAATTTGCCGTCCGCGCGGGTGAACAGCGCCGCGATCTCGTTCGCCTCCAGTGTCTCGCCCATCGCCTTACCGCCCCCGGCTTCTTCTTGGCAAAAATACCCGAACCCCACGCCCGCCGCGCTCACTTCCCGAAGAGATCGCCCGTCGCCTTCGGCCCCGGCGCGTCCAGCCCCAGGTGCCGCCACGCCGCCGCCGCCAGCATCCGGCCCCTTGGCGTGCGCTGGATGAGGCCCTGCTGCAACAGGAACGGCTCGATCACTTCTTCCAGCGCGTCGCGGCTCTCGCTCAGCGCCGCCGACAGCGTCTCGATCCCCACCGGCCCGCCGCCATAGGCCTCGGCAATGAGCCGCAGATAGCGCCGGTCCGCCCCGTCGAGACCCAGGTGATCCACCCCCAGCCGGGTGAGCGAGGCATCGGCCAGGTCGCGGCTGATCCGGCCGCCGCCCTCGACCACGGCGAAATCCACCACCCGGCGCAGCAGGCGGCCGGCGATGCGCGGCGTGCCGCGCGCGCGGCGTGCGATCTCGCGCGCGCCCTCGGGCTCGGTCGGGATGTCGAGCAGGCGGGCATTGCGCCGCACGATCTCGTCCAGTTCGTCGATCTCGTAGAATTGCAGCCGCGTCGGGATTCCGAACCGGTCGCGCAAGGGCGTCGTCAGCAGCCCCAGCCGCGTCGTCGCCCCCACCAGCGTGAAGGGCTGCAACTCGATCCGCACGGTGCGCGCGGCGGGCCCCTCGCCGATCACGAGATCGAGCTCGAAATCCTCCATCGCGGGGTAGAGCACCTCTTCCACCGCCGCGTTGAGGCGGTGAATCTCGTCGATGAACAGAACGTCGTTGCGCTCCAGATTGGTGAGGATCGCGGCCAGATCGCCCGCCTTCGCCAGCACCGGGCCCGATGTCATGCGGAAGCCCACGCCCAGTTCGCGCGCCATGATCTGCGCCAGCGTGGTCTTGCCCAGGCCGGGGGGGCCGTGAAACAGCGTGTGATCCATCGCCTCGCCACGGCTCCGCGCCGATTGGATGAACACGGCGAGGTTGGCCCGCGCCTCGCGCTGTCCGATGAATTCCGACAGCTTCTGCGGCCGCAGGCTCCGGTCGCCGTCTCCGGGCAGGGTCTCGGGGCGCAGCGTGGGGTCGGGATCGGTCATGGCTCAGCCCTTCGGTGCCAGAAGCCGCAGCGCGGCGCGGATCAGCGCGGGCGTGTCGGCCTCCGGCGCGTCGCCCGCCGCCTGCGCCACCGCGCCCGCCGCTTCGCCGGGGCCGTAGCCCAGGTTGGTCAGCGCCGACAGCGCCTCGGCCTGCGCGCCGCGTCCCGCCTGTGCGGCGGTCGGGGCGGGCGCGGGGGCGGGCACCGCCGCGTCCGCCGCCTCGATCACCTCGCCCGCATCCGGCACCGGTGGCGGGGCCGCGCCCATCGCCATAACCGCGGGTGCCTTGTCCTTCAACTCGTTCACGACCCGCTGCGCGGTCTTCGCGCCCACCCCCTTGGCGGCGGTGATCGCGCTCCAGTCGCCGATGGCGATCGCGCGGCTCACGCCCTCGGGACCGAGCGCGCCCAGAATGGCCAGCGCCGCCTTCGCCCCCACACCCTGCACGCTCATCAGGAGGCGATGCCATTCCTTCTCGGCCAGCGTGGGAAAGCCGAACAACTGCAACAGATCCTCGCGCACCAGCAGGTCGGTATAGAGCGCGGCCATCCCGCCCACGCCCGGCAGCGCCGCCAGCGTCCGCTCCGAGCAATGCACGACATAGCCCACGCCGCGCACGTCGATCAGCACGTGATCGGCCCCGCGCCAGTCGATCCGCCCCGCGATGCGCCCGATCATGCCAGCCCCCCGGCCATCGCCCGGCCGTAATGCGCGTGGCAGATCGCCACCGCCAGCGCGTCCGCCGCGTCGGGCCCCGCCAGCACCACGCCGGGAAGCTGCACCCGCACCATATGCGCCACCTGCTCCTTGGCGGCGTGGCCCACGCCCACCACCGTCTTCTTCACCCGGTTGGGCGAATATTCCCCCACCGTCAGCCCGTATTGCGCGGGCACCAGCAGCGCGATCCCCCGCGCCTGCCCCAACTTGAGCGTGCCCGCCCCGTCCTTGTTGACGAAGGTCTGCTCCACCGCCGCCGCCTGCGGGTCGTGGCGCTGCACGATATCGCTCAGCTGTTCGTATAGCGACAAGAGCCGCGCGCCCAGATCGGCTCCCGCCGAATGGCACACGCCGTTGGCGATGTGGCTCAGGCGGCTGCCCTGCACCTCGATCACGCCCCAGCCGAGATTGCGCAATCCCGGGTCGATGCCCAATACCCGCATGTCTGCCCTGCCCGTTCCGGTTTTCGCCTCAATAGCACGAAACGTGAACGACAACCAAGCGGAATGCGCCGACCGGCCGCGCACCGAGCCTTGCAGGAATTGCATAAGGACTATGCAGAAACCCCGGCTTGTGAAGGCGGGTTGCCCCCATTAGCTGCAGCTTGCAAACGGACTTCCCCCTCTCCCGCACCAAGGACCCTGAGAAATGGCACTGATCGACACCTCCCGCGCCCACGCGCATCCCCGCCCCGCCCTCGGCTTCATCTCGCGTCTCGTCGAGGCCGTGATCTCGTGGAACGACCGCCGCGCCACGCGCAAGGCGCTGTCGCAACTCTCGGATCGCGAACTTGACGATATCGGCCTCAGCCGCGGCGATATCGACCGGGTCGCGCGCCGCTTCTGATCCGCGCCGCGATGGCCGTCATCACGCCCCGTGCGCCCCTCCCGCACGGGGCGTTTTCATGTCCGCCGCCGCCCCCGGCCGCAGCACCGGGGCAAGCCGCGCCGCCAGCCACCGGCTGAGCGGGTCGGGCTGCAGGATGACAGCCGCCAGCCGCGCCGCCGGATCGTCCCCGGCCAGCCGCGCGAGGCGCGCCGCGTAGTCTCCGCCGCCCAGATGCGCAAGCGCCGCCGCCTTGAAGAGAAAGAGCCCGAGTCCGGCACCAAGACCGCCGCGCCACAGCCACGCCGCGCGGAACAGCCGCCGCGACCGGGGCCGCGCCACGATCAGCCCGTCGCGCCGCACCCGCAAAACATGGCCCTGCCCGGCCCGCGCATGGCTGCGGTCGAGGCGGCGGAGGCGCGCGTGGAACTCGCGCATGCTGTCGGTCGTCGATGTGTCGGACATCGCTCCGATCCCGGCAAATCGCCC